>JBOFFB010000422.1:0-2443 GCA_051648385.1 Allobosea sp. | reverse complement strand
CTCAGCGCGAATTCGACGGTCAGCAGGTCGGCGATGTTCGGCAGCATTTCGCGAAAGATGATCGCACTAGCGCTCTCGCCCCGCAGCTTCGCAGCCTTCACGTAGCCCTGCTCCATGATCAGGATGCCTTGAGCGCGCGCCGTGCGGATCACGCCCATCATGTAGACGAGGCCCATCACCCCGATCAACACGCCGAGAGACTGGCCGAAGCCCGTCACGAAAAGCGACACCAGCAGGATCGAAGGGATTGATAGCTTCATCTCGACGAAGCGCGACACAACATCATCAAACAACCCGCGGTGATACGCCGTGGCAAGGCCGATGATCCCGCCGCCGAAGGCCGCGATCAGCCCTGCGCAGGCAGCGGCCACAATGGAGATCTGGCCGCCAAGCAGCAACCGCGAGAAGAAGTCACGGCCAAGTTCGTCCGTACCCAGCCAATAGACGCCTGTGGGCTGTTCCAGCGGAGCGTCGAGCAGCTTCAGCGGATCATGCGGCATCAGCCACGGGGCGGCCAACGCAATGCCAAAATGGAGGGCGACGAGTAAAAGGCCAAGCACGGTGAGCGGTCGGCGGCTGAGGCGCAAAAAGAGCACTCTCATGCGTGCCTCGTGCGCGGATCAAGCGCGAGAATAGCAAGATCGGCCAGGAGATTGAGCGCAACGACAAACGCAGCTGAACAGAGCGCGATGGCCTGTACGACATGCACTTCGCGCCGGGTGACGCCGCGCACAAGTTCCTGTCCGAGGCCGGGATAGGCGAAAACCAGTTCGACCACCACGATCCCGGAGACCAGAGAAGCAGCGTACAGCGCCAATGCCGTCAGGCTGGGAACTACGGCAGCTGGCAGCGCATGCAGAAACACGATGCGCCATTCGGGAATGCCCGTCAGCCTCAGGCGTTCGACGAAATCGCTCGCCAGTGCGTCAACCATCCCGGCGCGCAGGAGCCGCGCGAGATAGGCGATCGAGCCGATGAGTACCGTGGCGACGGCCAGTGGGGACGCTGCCAGCAGCGTCAACGCCGGATCGCGCGTCGAGGCCGTGATCGTGGCAGGGAAAATCGGCCAGGCCACGGCAAAGGCCATCACAAGCACCGTTCCAATCACAAATTCAGGGATCGAATATCCGATGATCGAGCCGGTCGACACGACGTGATCGACAGCCCTGCCTTTCCAGAACGCAGCAGCGATCCCGATCGCCAGCGCAAGTGGAATGGCGATGAGGAGTACGGCCCCGGCCAAAATCAGCGAGTTGCGCAGTGGGTAGCCGATAATCGCGCTGACCGGCGTTTTCGAGATGAGCGTCTTGCCGAAATCAAGTGTCATTGCACCATTCAGAAATGCCAGCAGCCGCTCATGGGCTGGCCGGTCCAGCCCGAGATCCTGCTTCATCTTGGCGAGGCGCTCTGGCGGGATCATCGCGATCTCGTCGGCCGACAGCGATACGTCAAGTGCATCGCCCGGCATGATCTCGGTCGCGATGAAAATGAACACCGCCAGCAAAACCAGCGTGATGAATGACAACAGAACCCGGCGCAGGGCAGCGATCAGCAACACGCCCTCCTGCGCCCAGAGCAAACGGCGTCACTTGCCGCTGTCTGATTGCTCAACGCTCTCACGCCCGCCAGATCTCCTCGTAGCGGATTGACCAGATCTGCGGGTGATAGGGCATGTTGCGCATGTGCTTGCGCTTGACCATCAGCGTGTTTCCGCCAGCCGGCAGGATCGCGGGCACCTCTTCGTGCAGGATCGCCTGCATTTCGGCGTAGATCGAC
Organism: Allobosea sp.; assembly: GCA_051648385.1. GTDB lineage: Bacteria > Pseudomonadota > Alphaproteobacteria > Rhizobiales > Beijerinckiaceae > Allobosea. Next base: position 667 of record JBOFFB010000422.1, on the reverse strand, counting down.
TTGCGCTTGGCAGCATCCGGCGTGACCATCGCCTGATTATAAAGCGCCAGATACCGGTCATGCTCCGGGCCGCGCCAGTGGCCGCTCTCGACAAAGGCCGCGCGCATCCGGAACAGGCTGATGCCGGGGTTGCGCGAGCCAACTGCCGTCATCGCGAACTTGTGGAAATTGCCCTTGGAGAGGTCATTGTCGCCTGTGCGGAACTGGATGTAGCCGTCATTTGGCCGCTCTTCGATAGCAATCGTGATCCCGGCATCCTTCACCGATTGCTGAAGCACCTGGAAGTAACGGCCAGCCTCGGGAAGCTGCGGGCTCCAGTAGAGCGTGCCTAGGTTGATGCCATTGGGATGACCCGCGTCGGCAAGCAATTGCTTGGCCTTGGCCACGTCGCGCCCACCGGCGCGCGGCACGAAGGCCCCGTCAGTGACCATCAGGTGGCTGTCATTGCCAATCCAGCCAAAGCGGCCGCTATAGGCCACACGCACAATTGCCTCCCGGTCGATGGCATGGGCGAACGCCTGACGCACGCGCTTGTCGAGGAAGGGACTGCCCGGATGCTTCGGCATCTGGATCACGAAGGAATAGCCTCCGCGTGCTGTCTCGATCTCGAAGTTCGGATCGTTCTGGAACTGGAGCGCCGCGCGACCATCAATGTTCATGACCGCGT
>JBOFFB010000421.1:0-10539 GCA_051648385.1 Allobosea sp. | reverse complement strand
ATCGCTGTGTGGGTCGCTGTTGAACATGGCGGCGGCGTCCGGTTGGTCGTCGCGGGTGGAGAGAGAACGATGGCGCATGGCGGGTCTCCTGTCGGGGCCTCGGCCGCGCGACCATCGCGCGGGCCTTTGGGCCCCGGGCGAGGAACTGCCGGCGGGCGGGCGGCCAGGCACCCTCATGGGCCGGAACGCTGGTGGAGGACGGCGCATCTCGCGCCGTTGTCGGGCGGCCCGCAGCGCTGGCCTCTCGCCGCATCCGGGGCCAAGGCCCGCGGGGCCTCGCAGGAGCCAAAACCGGAGATTGTGGTCGCGATCACACGCTGGCCTTGCAGCGTAGCGAAATGCGCGGGAACGCTCCAAGCAGATCATACGACCTTAGCTGATCGCGCTGGCGGAACTATGACCCACCAAGACGAATCCATCCGCAGGCAAAATCGCCTCAAGCAGGATATCTGTCCAAAGGCTCCACGCCGGCGGCGACGGACGATCCTTCAAGATATCCGGCACCTGAACGCGCCAACCAGCGTCCCTGATACATCGGGCCGTTGGCTCCCAGCTGGACGCCCTTACCATAGGGCCCGGCACAAGAACGAACTCTGGTCTCAGGCCTCATTTAGTAGGTGATGCGTGTTCCAGGGTCTACAAGCTGCAGGCGCTCGGGCCTCCGCTGGCCGGTCCGGATCAGCCGGTCGCAGGCGTGCGTGACAAGCGCCAGGACGCGTTCGACCGCAAGGCGCTCGATTGTCGTCAGTTGCTCAACCCCGTCATTGTCCGCCGTGTTGTAGAGCAGGAGTTCAGCATCGCTCTGGGCCAGTTCCGGCTCAAGCACCGCGACCGGCTCCAAGAAGGCCGAGATGAAAGCATCCTTGCCGAGGGGCCGTCCCGTGTCATCCATGCGGGCGAGATATCCGTCAGCGCGTTCGGCATAGGTCGCGCGGAACGCCGCATGGTTGGCGGTATTCGCCACAGCGAAGATCTCGGCGAGCGCGTCAATTGTCAGCGCCTCATGCTGCGGCGGCGTCTTGGCGGCGAACAGCACGGCGGCCATGCGCCGGTACTGCCCAAGGTTGAAGATCATCACGGACATCACACCCTCCCGTCGATGAGATGGCGCTCCGCCTCCAGTGCCTCGACGCGCTGGCGCGCCCAGACCGTGGTGCAGATGTGCTCGATGCCACCGGCATGGATGACGGTTGCCGCACCGCCGAACCCGTCGGGACACATGGTCGAGCAGGTGAAGGCCTGCTGGATGACGACATGCGGGACATGGTCGGGATGCCGCCGCACGATCCCTTGAAGGACGCGGGCCGGCTCCAGTTCGTTGATGAAGCAGATCAGCGGCTGCGGGTCCTTCGCCTGCGAGCGTTCCATGGTCTGGGCTGAGAGCAGCATGGCAAGGCGATGCGTACCGGGTTCAATCCTGTCGAGGACGGCATCCAGAGTGTCGCGGCAGACGAAGGCTTCATCGTCGATGCCCTCCTCGGCGAAGAGATGAAGGCTGCCCTCCCATAGCTGATGCTGGAAGACACTGGTCAGGATGAAGCGTTCGACCTCATTGAGGCAATCGACGGGAAGCGCGGGAATGACGACGGTCGGCGTGGCGTACTGGGCCATGGCAAACTCCTGATGGGTTGGGCAGTCGGACTGGGGTGAAAGCCGTCAATGGCGTTCACCGACATGCGACTGCTGATGACCAGGGGAATTCGGATGCGGTGGCGCTCGGCAGCACCCTATCCCCATGAGCGCTGCGGAGTGCTGATCAGACACCGGACGCCGCGCCCGGGAGCACGGCGTCCGATTCGATGGCGTCAATTCAGGTGGGACCAGCCGCGCCGTTGGCATGCTGCGTCTTGCGCCTCGACGACGCGGAAGGCTTGCCAGTCTTGGCCTTTCTGGTCGCCTTGGCACCCTTCGCAGCCTTGACCTTGGGTTGCGCGGCCGGTTTGTCAGGCGATCCGTCGCTCGCATCGCGGGCAGCTTGATCGACAGTGCCAGCCTCGGGCGCAGCGTCAGCAGCGGCCATGGCGTCCGGGTCCATGGCGTCTTGGGCCGCCGGTCCTGCCTCCGCTTCGGCGTCTCCGACAGTTTCATCCGCAGCCAGCCACGGCGGCAGCTCGGTGATGGGATCGGGATCGAATGTGTCACTGTTCGACCCGACGTGCCCGTCGATACGGCAAGCCGCGGTCTCGTCACGATTGCCGACGTCCGACTGCCCATTCCCGCTGTTCAATTCAGGCGTCCGAAGCGGCTTTGGCAGCCAGCCCGTCCCTTCCAGCGCCTGCGCCGTGGTCTTCACAAGCTCCGCCTTTGGCATGCGGGCGAGTTCAGCAAGGGCGACCTGCTTTGCCTGCTCGCTTGGTAGTTCGGCGATCATCGGCGCGGCCTCGCGCAAGGCTTCGACCATGACGCCCTTGGCAACGCGGGCAAAGAAAGCCTCATCCGCTTGCCACCAGGCCGACATGTCCAGGGCAGCTGCCTGCGCAATGCGGTCAGCCAGACGTTTCTTGCCGCGCGTGCTCTCGTGCGGTCCCGCGATATGGGCGTCGAGCGTGCCAGCGACGCCGACGGCGAGGATGGCGAAGAGCTGCTCGTTGCTTGCCTGCATCACATGCTCGAAGAGCTGATCTGTATCATCAGGTAGCTGCGCGTTCAGGCGCTCGACGGCTTCGGCATAGGCCTTGCCGGCTGGACCGTCGTGATGTGCGCCAAGCCCCATATGCCGGATCTCGATGCCGATCACCGGCGCATGGTCGCGCGGCCATTGACGGGTCCTGAGCGCGCACTGGTAGGCGACGAGGCGGAGCGCGAGATCGGGACGACCAGTGACGGTGGCGCGCAAGGCAGCCGTGCGCTCCAGCGTCAGGGATCCGACCAGGGCTGCGGAGAGATCGCCTTTCATCTCGGCAGCGTGCTCGGCCTCCTTCTGTTGGCGTGTCGCAGCCGCTTCCCGTTGCCGCGTCAGTTCCGCCTCGACCTCGGCATTGATCGCCGCCTGCTCGTCCTCGGCCGAGACGGCTGTTCCTTGATCATCACCGTCAATGTCGGCATCACGGCGATCGCCGGGCAGATGATCATCATCATGATGATCGGCACTATCATCGCCTTCATCAGTTGCCCTGCCCGTCTGGTCACGCGCGGCGATGACGCGCTCGCGGATGCGGGCACGCTCCTGCAACTCCTTCAACTTCGGCATCTGGTCTGCATGCACCAGACCACGCCTGATCTCGAGCGTGCCGTCATGCTGGACCGAGAGCGACACACCGGCGAGCGCCTTCTCGGCCGAGTCGTAGATCACCATCGAGACCTTGGCGTGTGCTTTCAGAGCCTCATCCGCCGCTTCGATCTCCGCGCTGATGCGCTCCAGTTCCGTGTCGCCTTCGAAGGCCGCTTCAAAGGCCTCCTCATCGATCTCGCCGGTTTGGAGATCGGTGCACGCCTCCGTGATCGCCGCCTCACGGACGTCGTACCGACCCTGTGCAGCAAGGAGTGTCCTGCGCAAGGCCTCGCCTTCGGGGTCCTCGGCCGTCTTGCCGTAGATGCGGCCATGCTTCTCGAATTCGCGATACGAGAACTCGATCGCGGATCGGCCCCAGGCCCAACCCTCGCGCCCGACGATTTCATCGGCGAGCATGGTGAGCTTTTTCTGTGCCAGTTCCTGCACCAGCGCCGCGTCTTCCAGATAAACATGATCGGCGAAGAGGTCGGTGACGATGGCACCGCCTGCCGCCTCATAGTCCTCACGGCCGACAAAGGTAGCGAACCGGTCGCGGCCGATGGCAAGCGCCGTCTGCAGCATCGCCTTGCGGATGCTATCGGGTTTGAGCGCCCAGTCGGACGAGTCCTCGAAATACGCGCGCTGCCGCTCAGGATCATCGGAGAGCGCGAAGGCCTCGACCTGCGATTGGGTGAGCGCCCCGTCCCGCCAGGCGTCGAGGATCGGCGGCGCGACATTGGCAAGCTTCATGCGCTGGTTCACGACGCGCAAGCTGACCCCGTAGCGCTTGGCGACAGCGTCAAAACTCCAGTCCTGCGCCAGGATCAAATCGCGGAAGGCGAGCACCTCCTCGGCCGGATGCATGTTGGCGCGCACCGCGTTCTCGATCAGCGAATGCTCAGCACCTTCCGCCATTGGCACGACGATGCTGCGGACGGCATAGTCCGCAGGGATCGTACCTTCTGCCGCAAGATCCTGAAGGGCCTTCAGCCTGCGTCCGCCGGCGACGACGGCGAAGGTGCCCTCCTCCTCACCCGCGATCACGACGAGGTTTTGCTGCAAACCCTTCGACAGGATCGTAGCCTTGAGTTCAGCGTCCTGGCTTGGCGAGGCAGCGCGCTTCCTGACGTTCAGCGGTGACAGCGTCAGCTTGTCGAGCGGAACGGAGATGACATGTTCTGCGACATGGATGGTCATGGTCAGGTGCTCCCGCGACAGGCCGGGCGGGAAACCTTTCCTCGCCCTTCGGAACCCGTCACGGGATCTCCCGCTTGACCCTTGCTCTCCTGGCTCCGCGAGAGGTTCGCGATCAGGCCACCTCCGCTGAGGTGACCAGCCTGACTTCAACAAACGTCTCAACCGGCATAGGATCGCTGACGAGTTGCAGCCGGTTTCCGGCTGCGCAAAACCGGGATTCCCCATGCTGTCGTACCAGTTGCTGAAGAACCATGCCGGTATCTTGCTGATCGGCGACCACACGTCTCTCACCTGGCTTCATGCCGTCGTCCACGAGGTCAATGAGCACTCGCCGCTGATCAAGGACCGGGAAGGCATGTTCCTCGGGCTCGCCTATGATCTGCGAAAGGCCTTCGAGATGCAGCGGATGGTGCTGAAAGCGCCGAAGCACATGCCGGAGCTTGGAACCCGCTACGGCGTTCAGCTGCTCTGGCCCGTCCTTCTGGTGCAGCAGCGCATGCTGAGACTGTCGCTGGCCTATGTGCCGCATTCCCTCAAGCATCAGGCTATCACCTACGCCCTTGAAGCCGTCGTCGAGGAGGCCATCACTGAAGAATTCCCCGATCAGCACGCCGAGTTGATCGCGCGCTGGCAGCGCATCGATCCTGGCCAGCCCGGCGTGTTCGAGAAGCTCGACAGCCGAGGTGCGCTGTTCTGTTCCTGGACGAGGACCGAGCGGCGCAAGCAGTTGATGGCGCTGCTCGAGAGTTTTGATCCGATGTACGAGAGCCTCCATTCGATGCGTACCCGACACGGTGACCGCAATCTGCTGTCGCCGGAAGTGTTCACGCGATGGGCCAATGTCGAGTGGCCGGACCCAAAATGGTGACAAGCCGAATGCCATTGGGGTCAGGGGGTAGCGGAACCGGCGTACCGGAAATGGGAGGTGGCGGCTTGCTCTCGGGCGGGCACCAAATCTGGTCGCTGTCCCGGATTTTTGCAGACATTGAGCAAGAAACGCACGCTGTTGGAAGCAAGGCACGCACTTGTGGTGGTTCCCTCGTATGACTCGCCTTTTCCCAAAGCGGAGTTCTGGTATCGTGCGCACAGATCGCGTCATCCGTTGATGAGCCGCACCAGCGCAGGCGAAGACTTCACGATCATGCCCAACACGTCCAAGAGAAGGCCATGCCGCCGAAAACCAGCCTCAACGCCAAGAACCTCGAAGCGCTGGGAGCTGAGCGGCTGGCAGCGCTGCTACTTGAGATCAGCACCGGCAATGCTGCGGCCAAACGCCGGTTGCGGCTGGAGCTGGCCGGCGAGGAGAGCCCTGCTGAAGTGGCGCGCGCCATCACCAAGCGCCTTGCAACCATTGCGAGGTCCCGCAGTTTCGTTGACTGGCACAACCGAAAAGGCCTGGTCGAGGATCTGGAGAGCCAACGCCGCGCCATCTTGACCAGCATACAGAAAGCGGAGCCGGATCTGGCGCTCGACCTGATGTGGCGCTTCGTGGCGCTGGCAGATCCTGTGTTCGCGCGGTGCGATGATGGCAGCGGCACGGTCATCGGTATCTTCCATAATGCAGTGGCTGATCTTGGTGTTCTCGCCACAGCCGCCAAACCTGATGAAAGGCGTCTGGCCGAACAGGTGTTCGCGGCCTTGTTGGGCAATGGCTATGGGCAATACGACCAGCTGATCGCGGTGTTGTCTCCAGCCCTTGGGGCGGATGGTCTTGAGCACCTCAGACAGTGCATGGTCGCACATGGGGTGGAGAAGAAGCCAAAGCCTGCAAAGATTGACCGACAGGTCATCGCTTTTGGATCGGGCGGGCCTGTCTACCAGGACGAGATCGAGGAGCGTTCGCGCAGCAGCACCGTGAAGCTGGCACTGATGCAGATCGCCGATGCCATGGGCGATGTCGACGCCTTCATGGCCCAGTACGATGCCAAGACCCGCAAGGTGCCCAAGATCGCCGCCGAAATCGCTGGGCGACTTCTGACGGCGGGACGCGTTGAAGAAGCCTGGCGCATCATCGAGTCTGCAGAACATCCTCGCCACCGCGACCATCTTCAGCAATTTGGTTGGCACCAGTTCGACTGGGATGATGCCCGCATCAATGTGCTGGAGGCCTTAGGCCGCAAGGACGAGGCTCAAGCGGCACGGTGGTCATGCTTCGAGCAATTTCTATCGCCAGCACATCTACGCACTTACCTCAAACGGTTGGCGGATTTCGATGACGTGGCTGCCGAAGAGCGCGCACTCGATCTGGTCGCAGCACATGGCAACCTGCATCGTGCCTTGCAGTTTCTGGCGTCATGGCCAGCGTCTGATCGGGCTGCGAAGCTGGTGGAAGGAAGAGGCGCCGAGCTTGACGGGGATCGTTACGAGACCTTGTCACCAGTGGCTGACGCCCTCGCTGGCAGGCATCCGCTCGCGGCGACACTGGTGCTGCGCGCCATGATCAACTTCACCCTGACGAAGGCACGCGCCAGCCGCTACAAGCACGCGGCACGGCACCTTGCAGAGTGTGAAAGCCTGGCTGCAACCATCACCAGTTTCGCTGTTCACGAGACCCACGACACGTATCTGGCCCGGATCCGCCGTGAGCATGAGCGCAAGAATGGTTTCTGGGTGCTGGTCAAGTGATAGGGTGAGCCGACGAGAGAGGAACAGAATCGGCTTGGCCACGACCGGGCCGACAGGCAGCTGAGCCAATTCAGCAAGCCACACCTTGCATTGCGCACTATACCGGCTATATTACTGGACATATCCGGAGGTCGCCATGGGCAGTTCACAGAAGCGCGCCATTCAGAACTATCGGTCTCGCCTTGGGGAGCGCGGCCTCGCGCGCTTCGAAGTGCTGGGCCGGGATATCGACCGCGACCTCATTCGGTCGCTTGCCCGGCGGCTTGCCGAAGAGACACCCGAGGCGACAGAGCTCCGGGCAGCAGTGAGCAAATCGATTGCGGGCGAACCTCCGTCAGTTGGCGGGATTCTGGCAGCCCTGCGTCGTTCGCCACTGGTCGGGCTTGATCTTGATGTTTCGCGATCTCGCGAAGATGGCCGCAAGGTCGATCTGTGACGCGCTATCTGCTTGACACCAACATCATCAGCAATCTGGTCAAACCTGAGCCATCGGAATCGTTGCTGGCATGGATGTCGACACAGCGCGACGACGATCTCTTCATCTCATCGCTCACCGTCGCGGAAATCCACCAGGGCATTCTGGAGAAACCTCGCGGCAAGAAACGTGACGAACTTGAGAGATGGTTCTCGGGACCAGAGGGACCACAGGCGCTGTTCGCGGGTCGCATCTTGTCCTTCGATGACAAGGCGGGCCTGATTTGGGCAGAGCTGATGGCCGAGGGAAAACTGGCAGGCAGGCCACGCAGCGGGCTCGACATGATCATCGCCGCGGTCGCTACTGCCAATGATTGTGTCGTGGTGACCGACAACGAGAAAGATTTCGGCGGGCTCCAGATCGTCAATCCAGTGCGCAGGTAGACGAGTTGGCTTTTTTGTATCGGGGGGAGGAGCGGGACCGGCATACCGCAATCGGCTATCTCGGCTTTCTACCAGTCGAATGGGTTATTGTGAGCGAATAGCCATGCGTGTTGGTGCCGATGCTATACTTGAGACCTTGCAGTGTGATGCAAGGTTTCGTTACGAGCTCCAGGTTTCAGAATAGGCGGGGTTTGCGATGCGCATTCTTTTGACAGGCTCGTCCGGCCGGCTCGGCCGCTACCTCGCGCCGCAGCTTTCGTCGGCCGGTCATCAAATCGTCGGCCTCGACGTCGCTCCGGGCCGCGACACGCACATTTTAGGCAGCATCGCCGACCGCGGTGTCGTTGAGCATGCCTTTGCCAGCCATAGCATCGAGGCCGTCATTCATGCAGGAGCCTTGCACAAGCCCGACATCGCGAAGCATACGGCGCAGGATTTCATCGACGTCAATGTGACCGGCACGTTGAATCTGCTGAACGCTGCAGCAGCAGCGAGGCACGACCGCTTCGTCATGACCTCGACGACCTCGCTGATGATTTCGCAGCAGATCCGGGCGGAAAGTGGGGATAAAGCGGTCTGGCTTGATGAAAGTACAGGCCCGCTTGCCCCGCGAAACATCTACGGCGTCACCAAGCTTGCCGCCGAGGGAATGTGCAGGCTCTTCGCTAAAGAGCACGGGCTCAACTGTGTCGTGCTCAGGACAGGGCGCTTCTTCCCCGAGGAAGACGACACACTCAAAGGTTGGGACGGCGCGAACCTCAAGGCCAACGAGTTCCTGAACCGCCGCCTCACCGTCGAGGACGCGGCTGACGCTCACCTCGCAGCATTGGAGGCCGCACCGCGGATCGGCTTCGGATGCTACGTGATCTCTGCACCAACACCCTTCGCCAGCATCGACGCCGCCATGCTGAAGCACGATGCGCCATCTATCATCACGAGGCTCTACCCAGACGCTGAGGCGCTCTATGCCGAGAGGGGTTGGCAGTTGCCCAAGAGCATTGGCCGCGTCTATGACGCGGGCCTGGCCGAACGCGAACTCGGCTTTCGCTGCCGGACTGACTTCGCAGCGGTACTATCTGCCTTGCGGTCGCGAGAACCGTTGCCCTTCAAGGATGATCCAACCTATGCCTCGCCGAAGGATGAGATCTTGCAACGTGGCTCAGCGTCGAACGCGATGCGCTTGACAGAATAGCTTGCCAAATGAACGCGGCGGTTTGGCGGCCTCACAGCTTATTCTCATTGGCTAGTCAATTGATCGCCGAGCACTTCCGGTCAGCTGTCCGGCAAAGACTTCTACCTGGCGACGGAGGAAACGAACCGGCGCACAATCGTCGGCATGCCGCACGCATCACGGCGACTTGGGGTTGTCGTGGGTCAGGAACAATCGAAGAGTTGCGCTCGCATGTCGGGTGCTCGCGACGTTTGTCATCCCGCCGCCATGGCGCGCAAGGCATCATTTGTCGCTTGGTCGGCTGGAAAGAACGCCTCGATAGCCAGTTCCGACAATGTGATGTCGACGGGTGTTCCGAACACAGTCGTCGTCGAGAAGAAGGACAGGATGCCGGCAGGCGTTCTGAGCTGAAGCGGTATGACGACGCCGGCATAGTCGATGACGGATCTGACGTCAGACGGAGCCGTCTCTGGCGCAGGATAAGCCTCCAGTTCCTTCAGCAGCATCTCAAGCCCTGCATCCGCCGTGACCTCGATCTGGTGGTGCAGCCGGTCCAGCAGATGGGCGCGCCATTCCGCAAGATTGACGATGTGCGGAGCGAGACCACCGGGCGCAAGGCTGAGCCTGAGAACATTCACCGGCGGCTGCAGAAGGGTCTTGTCGCTGACCATGGCGAGCAGAATCGGGACGACGGCATTGGCCGCCACCAGCGTCCAGTGCCGATCAACCGCAAGCGCCGGGTAAGGCTCGTGGCCCTTGAGCACGAGATCGATGGCGGCGCGCGCAGCCTTGAGCGCGGGATCGTCGAGCGAGCGCTCCGGAAAGACCGGCGCGTAGCCTGCCGCGAGCAGCATGACGTTTCTTTCTCTCAGCGGCACCTGCAGATGTTCGGCCAGACGCAGCACCATCTCGCGGCTTGGCGACGAGCGCCCGCTCTCGATGAAGCTCAGGTGCTTTTGCGAGATTTCGACATCAAGCGCGAAATCGAGCTGGCTCAGGCGTCGGCGGTTGCGCCAGTTACGAATGTGATCGCCTGCAGTTCGGGCGGTAGCGAGCATTGGCTGATTCATGCGAGCCACATTAGGCCCGCTGCGCCGTACGTCCAATTACCTCCGGCTTAATCGACGCCCGCCTGGAACTCTGGGATGCTTCTCCAGTCAACACGGCCAAAAGGAGATGACCATGTCCAGTTCTTTCCAGCCCTCGCCGCTCTTGCGGTATGCCCTCATCGGTGATGCGCTCGCCAGCGGTGCCACCGGCCTGCTGCTCGCGGGCGGCGCAGGACTTCTCACAGGGCTGCTTGGCCTGCCCGAGCAACTGATGCGTTATGCCGGCCTCTTCCTGCTGCCATACGCTCTGGTCGTGGCCTATGTCGGCACCCGCGCGACGGTTTCCAGGGCCGTCATCTGGGCCATCATCGCGGTCAACGCCCTCTGGGTGATTGAGAGCATCATGTTGCTGATCGCCGGCTGGGTTG
>JBOFFB010000420.1:0-4374 GCA_051648385.1 Allobosea sp. | reverse complement strand
CCGCCGCCTCGCCCGGCTGGCCAGTGCCGCGCTGACCGCATCATAGCCCGAGGCGGAACCCGCACTGCGCTTCACCTCCCGCGAAATCGTCGGCGCGGACCGCTTCAACTGCAAAGCGATCCAGCGCAGACTACGACCGCGTCTACCGACTGGGTCAGGTGCGCGATGTCCAGATCCATGTGCCGTTAGCTGTCCATCCAGTCTTTCAGGAAAAGTCCTTCGACGTTAGCCTAGACCAGATGCTTGAAAGGAAACGGCACCTTTCGCGCAGGCTGCTTATGCCGCCGGAATCACTTAACGATGCTTCCGAACTGTTTAGTCAAACCATTCTTCAATGATCAGTACCGAGCTTTGGTCCGGCATATAGCAAGTTGCGCAACAGATCGAGCATAGAGGAGACATAGAGACCCGCGTCTGATGCAATTTGCTTCTGATAAATCGCAGGCTGGTAATAAAGACAATTAATTTGTTAACTGAAGTAGAAATCAAATCGAAGAGAAAACCAAAGGACTGAAATTCGCGAAAATTTTTCACGCTCGTTTTCAGACCCAAATTCCCAGGTAGTTTGAGGCATGCTCATGTCCGACATCAAACTCTTTCGCATCGGCCAGGGCGGCGTTTCCGAGCTTTCCGGCACGACCGACACCATCGAGAAATCCTTGCAGACCCTTTTCGAGCGGAACCTCGAAGCTCTGCTTGGCGTGCGCTTTCTGGCCAGCGAGTTCACCACCGGTAGTGGCGCGCGGATCGACACGCTGGGACTCGACGAGAACGGCTGCCCTGTGATCCTCGAATACAAGCGCTCAGTGAACGAGAACGTCATCAACCAGGGCCTGTTCTATCTCGACTGGCTGATGGACCACCGCAAGGATTTCCAATGGCTTGTGCTGGAAAAGCTCGGCAAGAAGGAAGCCGAAGCGGTCGATTGGTCCGCGCCGCGCCTGATCTGCATCGCGGGCGACTTCAACCGCTACGACGACCACGCGGTGAAGCAGATCCAGCGCAACATCGAGCTGATCCGCTATCGCCGCTTCAGCGTCGATCTCCTGATGCTCGATCTCGTAGCCGCGACGACGGTGAAGAGCATTTCGTCTTCGGTTCCGAGCAATCAGGGAAGCGAGGGTGTCGGAACTGGCAAGGGCGGAAACAAAACCATCGGCACGGTGATTGAAGAGCTCGATCCCGGCATGCGCGACCGCTTTGAAGCGCTGCGCGCCTATCTGCTGGCACTCGGCGATGACGTGCAGGAGACCACGCTGCGCTTCTACATCGCCTTCAAGCGCATCAAGAATTTCGCTTGCGTCGAATTCCGGCCAACGACCGGGCGGATCAACGTCTTCGTCAAAGTCGATCCGGCCTCCATCACGCTGGAACCGGGCTTCACGCGCGATGTGTCCAACGTCGGCCATTTCGGCACCGGCGATCTCGAAATCACGCTCTCGAAGCCTGAGGACCTCGAAAAGGCGCTGCCGCTGATCAAGCGCAGCTACGAGGATTCATGATGGATATCACCATATTTTAACACGAGGATTCAGAATGACCCGCCACACGATTGAAGCAAGTGAAAAGCCGATCCTCGACATTTTCTGCGACAAATATCTATTCCGCATCCCGTCCTATCAACGGCCTTATGCCTGGACGACGGAGCAGACGAGCGAACTCCTCGACGACGTTAGCACCGCCTGCGGCGAGACGGGCGACGTTGTCAATGCGAGCCCCTATTTCCTTGGCAGCATCGTGCTTATCAAAGACCCGCAGAGGCCCGAAGCCGATGTTGTCGATGGCCAGCAAAGGCTGACCACCCTCACGATTATGCTCAGCGTGTTGCGGGACCTTTCTGAACAGTCCTTTGCGGACGACATAGACGAGTACGTCTGCATCCGCGGTCGAGCATCCGCCAAGAAATACTGGACGCGGCGCGGGATCGCGGAATGGCTGGTGGAACGGCTTGCCGAGGACGTGCCGACGCTGGTGGGCATCGACCACGGCTTCTCTTTCCCGCTACGCTACTTCGAGGTTCACCGGCTGTTGCCGGATTGGCCGCGCTTCCTCGACGACTTCCAGCGTCACTGGCCGACCGATGAGGATCACGTCTATGTCGATTTCGTCCGTGATGGCCTTGCCGGCAACGGCGCGAAGCGCATGGGCAATGCGCGCTGGCGGCGCCTGACGGAAGAATGCGCCGGTTCGGCGAAGTCGGTCTTTCACTTCGATGTTCAGGGTCAAGTCGCGAAATCAACCCATGCCGGAATTCCGTGGCTGCGCTTCATCCGCCAGCGCCTCGGGACGCGCGTGCATTTCTGGCCGTTCGATGGATGGGCCATCCCGGCCGGGCGGTCAGCCATTGCCGAGTTTACCCGGCCCTTTGGTCGCGCAGCTTTGCCATCGAGGGGCGCACCGGCGATCAGCACGACGCTTTCAGCATCGCCGCCTGGCTTTCCCGTGCCGACCGCGACGGCAGCCTTGCGGCGTTAATGAACCCCGAATTGAACCCTGCCGAACGCACCGTGGCGCGGGTGGAAGGATGGATTCTGGGCGTGCCAGGCCGCTCCCGGTTTGGCGGAAAATCTGGGAAGTCGAGCGAAGAGACTGATTACGATCCGAGTGTGTTTAGATTACACTAAACGACATGAAGAAGTCATCGAAATCCTCACCTTCCGTCACTCCTTCGCGCTGCGAAGCGGTGATCTATGCCCGCGTCTCCTCCAAGGAGCAGGAGAAGGAGGGCTATTCGATCCCGGCGCAATTGAAGCTCCTAAAGGACTACGCCGTCGCCAACGGCTTGTTGGTCGTGCAGGAGTATGTGGACGTTGAAACCGCGAAACAGACCGGACGAACTGCCTTCAGCGAGATGGTCGCATTCCTGCGCAAATCGCCGTCCGTGCGGGTGCTGCTGGTGGAAAAGACCGACCGGCTCTATCGCAATCTCAAGGACTGGGTGACGGTCGACGAACTCGATGTTGAAATGCACTTCCCGAAGGAAGGGGTGGTGCTCTCGCGCGAGTCCCGATCCTCGGAAAAGTTCATGCACGGCATCAAGGTGCTGATGGCGAAGAACTACATCGACAACCTGTCCGAGGAATCGCGCAAGGGCATGAACGAGAAGGCCGAGCAAGGCATCTGGCCGACCAAGACGCCGCTCGGCTACAAGAACGTCACCGCGCCCGACGGCAAGAAAATCATCGCCGTCAATCCGGCGCTGGCGCCAGCCGTCAAGCACCTGTTCGAGTGGTACGCGCGCGGCGATGTCTCCCTACATGAGGTGACGAAGCGCGCCCATGCCGAAGGCCTGCTCTACGCCAAGAGTGGCGCGAAGGTCACGACCAGCACGGTGCACACCATGCTGCGCACGCGCCTTTATACCGGCTGGTTCGAATGGAACGGCAAGTTGATCCAGGGCAAGCACGAGGCTTTGGTGTCGACCGAGCTATGGGAGCGCGTTCAAGCTGTCATGGACGGGCGTTTCGCCAAGAAGCTCCGGCAAGGGCATCGCGACTTCGCCTTCTCGGGGCTGATAACCTGCGGCGCCTGTGGCTGCGCGATCGTGGCGGAGATCAAGAAGGAACGCTACGTCTACTACCATTGTACGGGCTGGGCCGATAAGTGCCAGGGCACGCCCTCGGGTTGCCGCAGGAAGCATATGCGCGAAGAGGCGCTCGAGGTGCAGTTCACCGAATTGCTCGGGCGGCTCCGCTTTGATGATGACGTGCTCGAATGGATGCGTGATGCGCTTCATGCCAGCCACGCTGATGAGCGCCGGGAACACGAAGAGGCGATCAAACGCCAGCAGGCCGAACACAAGCGGCTGCAGGAACGGATCAACGCCATGTATGTCGACAAGCTTGATGGCTTGGTCGACACGGCTTTCTTCAACAAGATGTCGAACCAGTGGCGCGCTGAACAGCTTGTGTGCCTTGAGGCAATCGAACGGCACCAGAATGCCGAGAAATCCTACATGGAAGAGGGCATTCAGCTTCTGGAGCTTGCGCGCAATGCCCAAAGGCTGTTCGCGAAGCAGGAACCGCGCGAAAAACGCCACTTGCTGAGTTTTCTAGTATCGAACTGCCGGTGGAACGATGGGAAACTCACCGCCACCTTCCGGCAACCCTTTGATATTCTTGCGGAAGCTGTCGCCACACCCATCCCGGCACGAACGCCTGATAGCGTCATTCCGGCTAAAAATAGGATTTGGCTGGGGGACTAGGATTCGAACCTAGACAACCAGAGTCAGAGTCTGGGGTCCTACCGTTAGACGATCCCCCAACGGACTTGGCTGATTGGTGCGATAGTCAACTCCGTCGTGTGGCGCAAGCTGGAAATTCTTTCGCCTGTTCACTTCGCTCCCAAGCGTGACCTATGAGTCGCCGATTCAGC
>JBOFFB010000419.1:0-2972 GCA_051648385.1 Allobosea sp. | reverse complement strand
AAGGGCGGTGCTGAAGACAAGATCGCGGCCATGGAAGCCGCCGGTATCCGCGTTTCGCCATCGCCAGCACGGCTTGGCAAGACGCTGGTGGATGTGCTGAAGGGTTAACGACCAAAATGATCTACCTTGTTGCGATCTTGCTTCCATTCTTGGCGCTAATGGTGCGGGGGAAGATCTGGCAAGGCCTACTTTGCCTCATTCTTCAGATTACCCTGATCGGCTGGATACCTGCATCGAGCTGGGCAGTACGGGTAATTAACAATGACAATGCGGAGCGGAGACATCGCGAGACAATTGACGCGCTGCACCGCCTTTAGAACTACTTACGGCCCTCTGGAGGGCCTCAAGGAGACACCAATGGGACGCCAGGACGCCAACGACGTTTTCGCCCAGACTTCGTTCCTCTACGGGGCGAATGCCGCCTATATCGAGGACTTGTACGCGCGCTATCAGGCCAATCCGGCATCGGTCGATGCCGATTGGCAGGCCTTCTTTGCTGCGCTCCGCGATGAGCCCGGCGATGCAGGCAAGCAGGCGCGCGGCGCGTCCTGGCAGAAGCCCAACTGGCCGATCCCCGCCAATGGCGAGCTGATCTCCGCGCTCGACGGCAACTGGGCCGTGGTCGAGAAAGTCGTGGCCGACAAGCTCAAGGGCAAGGCTGCGGCCAAGGGCACCGAGCTAAGTCAGGCCGATGTGCAGCAGGCGACGCGCGATTCAGTGCGCGCGCTCATGCTCATTCGCGCCTACCGGATGCGCGGTCACCTGCATGCCGATCTCGATCCGCTCGGCATCGAGGCCAAGAAAGCCAACGAGGAACTGGACCCCGCGTCTTATGGCTTCACCGCCGCAGACATGGACCGCAAGATCTTCATCGACAACGTGCTGGGGATGGAGTTTGCGTCCATCCGCGAGATGGTCAATGTGCTCGACCGAACCTACTGCCAGACCATGGGCGTCGAGTTCATGCACATCACCGATCCCGTCCAGAAGAGCTGGATTCAGGAGCGCATCGAAGGTCCAGACAAGGAAATCGCCTTCACCAAGGAAGGCAAGCGCGCCATCCTCAACAAGCTGGTCGAGGCCGAGGGCTTCGAGAAGTTCATCGATCTCAAATATACCGGCACCAAGCGTTTCGGCCTCGATGGGGCTGAGTCGCTCATTCCCGCGCTTGAGCAGATCATCAAGCGTGGCGGCAATCTCGGTGTGAAGGACATCGTCTTCGGCATGGCCCATCGCGGCCGCCTCAATGTGCTGACGCAAGTGCTGGGCAAGCCGCACCGCGCGCTGTTCCACGAGTTCAAGGGCGGCTCGTTCGCACCCGATGACGTGGAAGGTTCTGGCGACGTGAAGTACCATCTTGGTGTCTCGTCAGACCGCGAGTTCGACGGCAACAAGGTCCACCTGTCGCTGACGCCGAACCCTTCGCACCTTGAAATCGTCGATCCGGTGGTGCTCGGCAAGGTCCGTGCCAAGCAGGACCAGCATGGCGACATTGTCGAACGCACCAAGGTGATGCCGCTCCTGATCCACGGCGATGCTGCTTTCGCAGGCCAGGGCGTGGTGGCCGAATGCCTCGGGCTGTCTGGCCTGAAGGGTCACCGCACCGGCGGCTCGATTCACTTCATCATCAACAACCAGATCGGTTTCACAACCTATCCGCGTTATTCCCGCTCCTCGCCTTATCCGTCGGATGTTGCGAAGATGGTGGAAGCGCCGATCTTCCATGTGAATGGCGACGATCCCGAGGCCGTGGTGTTCGCCGCGAAGGTCGCAGTGGAATTCCGCCAGAAGTTCCACAAGCCGGTCGTGATCGACATGTGGTGCTACAGGCGCTTCGGCCACAACGAGGGCGACGAGCCGGGCTTCACCCAGCCGCTGATGTACAAGAAGATCCGCAGCCACAAGTCGACGCTGGAGCTGTATTCAGCCCGGCTGATCGCCGACGGCGTGGTCACCCAAGCCGAAATCGACGCCATGAAGGCCGAGTGGAAGAGCCGGCTCGAAGGCGAGTTCGAATCGGCCGGCGGCTACAAGCCGAACAAGGCCGACTGGCTCGACGGCAAGTGGTCCGGCTTGAAAGCCATCAAGGAAGATGCAGATGATCCGCGTGCCGGTGCCACCGGCGTGCCCGCCGCAACCTTGCGCGATATCGGCGACAAGATCACATCCGTGCCTGCCGGGTTCACGGTGCACAAGACGATCCAGCGCTTCCTCGACAACCGCAAGAAGGCGGTGGTCGATACAGGCGAAGGCATCGACTGGGCGACCGGCGAAGCACTGGCGTTTTCGTCGCTGCTGCTGGAAGGGCACCCCGTGCGCCTTTCGGGACAGGATTGCGAGCGCGGCACCTTCTCTAGCCGCCATTCGGTGCTGATCGACCAGGAGACTGAAGGGCGCCACACCTCGTTCAACCATATCCGCGAAGGCCAGTCGCGCTACGAGGTCATCAATTCGATGCTCTCGGAAGAGGCGGTACTTGGCTTCGAGTATGGCTACTCGCTGTCCGAGCCCAACGCGCTCGTGTGCTGGGAAGCGCAGTTCGGTGACTTTGCCAACGGCGCGCAGGTGCTGTTCGACCAGTTCATCTCGTCGGGTGAGCGCAAGTGGCTGCGCATGTCGGCGCTGGTCTGCCTTTTGCCGCACGGCTACGAAGGCCAGGGACCGGAGCATTCTTCCGCCCGCCTCGAGCGCTTCCTGCAGATGTGCGCAGAAGACAACATGCAGGTGGCAAACTGCTCGACGCCCGCAAACTACTTCCACATCCTGCGCCGCCAGCTCAAACGCGACTTCCGCAAGCCGCTGGTGCTGATGACGCCGAAGTCGCTGCTGCGCCACCAGCGCTGTGTTTCGGATCTGGCCGATCTCGCCGAGGACTCGACCTTCCACCGCGTGCTGCGCGACGATGCAGAAACCCGCAAGGGCGAGGCGATCAAGCTCGTCAAGGATGCCAAGATCAGGCGTGTCGTGCTGTG
>JBOFFB010000418.1:0-8063 GCA_051648385.1 Allobosea sp. | reverse complement strand
GCTTCGATAAAGTGGGTGACCGAGATCCGGGTCAGTGACAAGCGCATCTGGTCGCGACTCAACACCAAGGGAGAAGCGTATATCGGACCGTCCTACTCCGCCCCGGAATTCGATGCCAACCTGGACGAGTTCCTGCCGGGCATCACAGCTGCCGACATTAAGGGCCCCATGGTGACCTGGATGCCGCCGAAGTCGATCATCACCGTTCCGCTTGTGATCGAAAAGTCCGCGTCCGTCCCGGTCAACTATCCGCTCAAGAAGGGTGAGTTGCCCAAGCTGGATGCCGGTCGCCAGACCATGCGAGGCTACGCGTGGGCACCACAGCATGGCGTCAACGCCGTCGAGTACCGTGTCGACGGCGGGCCTTGGCAGCGTGCGACCATCCAGCAGCCAAACCTTGGCAAGTACACCTGGGTCCGCTTCAGCTTCCCGTGGGATGCCACGGCAGGCTTGCATCTGATCGAGACGCGCACGACGGACAACGCGGGTGTCACGCAACCCGAACAAATCCCGCTGAACACGCTGGGTATGGCCAACTGGTCCATTCCGAAGTTCAGGGTTCAGGTCGTTTGAACTGAACTGCTCGTTCTACAGCGGCCGGGATGAGCTCCCGGCCGCTTCACTTTACGCTTTCTGACAGCGCAGCTGTGTCGATCGACGCGGCTCCACATGATGCGGCGGACAACATGCGTTTGTTACCTGTTCTTTTGATTGCTTGCGGCTGTGCCATCGCCGCTATGAGCGGCTTTGCCCTGAACAGGGCGATAGCTGCCCAGGAATCAAAACAGGTCACGGACGGGCGCGGCCACTACATGGAGACGTGCCAGCTCTGCCATGGCGAAGACGGCAAGCGTGGTGCCAGTTTCCAGACGCCGATCTGGGGGCAGGGCACAATGATCGGTACCAAGTTCGGAAATGCGCAAGCCCTCATCGACTACATGCAGCTCATGCCATTCAACGATCCGACGCTGCTGGATGACAATCAAAAGATAGCTGTCGTGGCGTTCATGCTGGCGCAGCACGGCGCGATCAAGCCGACCGACGTGCTCGATCCCGCAAAAGCGGCGGCCATCCCGATCAAGTAGATCGGTTCCATACTGTTTCCACAGATGCGCGCGAGAAGCGAACCTGCGTAGCTGCTATGGATTGACGATCTCGTCATGACACTGTCATGCTACAAGACACATACATGTCGATAATCTTGGAGATATCGTCATGAGGGTTGGTATCAACGGCATGGGCCGCATCGGGCGGCTGGCGCTGAGGGCTGCGATGGACGCGGCGCATCGGCCAGAGGATGATCCACGCGCGGGTAACCGGCTTGAGGTCGTTCATCTCAACGAGATCAACGGTGGGGCTGCTGCGACGGCGCATTTGCTCCAGTTTGACTCAATGCAGGGTCGCTGGCGGGCCGAGATCGCGGCAGATGGCGCAGATGCCGTTGTCATTGATGGCAAACGGCTGGCGTTCACCGAGCACAAGGCCTCTGCTGACATTCCATGGGGCGACCATGGCGTTGACCTCGTGCTGGAATGCACCGGCAAGTTCCTGGATCGCAAGACGCTGGACGGGCACCTGACACGTGGTGCCAAGCGTGTGATCGTCGCCGCCCCTGTCAAGGTGGACGGTGTGCTCAACATCGTCGTGGGCGTGAACGAGCAGCTCTATGATCGGTCGACCCACGACATCGTCACGGCGGCCTCCTGCACAACGAATTGCCTGGCACCAGTGGTGAAGGTGCTGCACGAGGCCATCGGCATCAGGCACGGGCAGATCACCACAATCCATGATCCGACCAATACCAATGTCGTGGTCGATGCGCCGCACAAGGATCTGCGTCGGGCTCGCTCGGCGATGCTGTCGCTGCAACCGACCACGACGGGCAGCGCCACCGCCATCGGCCTGATCTACCCCGAACTGAAGGGCAAGCTCGACGGCCACGCCGTGCGCGCGCCGGTGCTGAACGCTTCGCTCACGGACTGCGTGTTCGAGATGGCACGTGCTGTGACGGCGCAGGAGGTCAACGACCTGTTCAAGGCCGCCGAAGCCGGGCCCCTTGCGGGCATCCTCGGCTTCGAGGCCAGACCACTGGTCTCGATCGACTACCGGGGCGATACGCGCTCGGCGATCATAGACGGGCTGTCGACGCTGGTCACCGACGGCACCATGCTAAAGGTCTACGCTTGGTATGATAACGAGATGGGCTATGCCTGCCGCATGGTCGATCTCGCCTGCCAGCTCGATGCGCAGGGGCTTTGATCATGCCTGAGGCTGCCATCACGAGCCTACCTCCGACTGGATCAGGGGTAGGACTGCGCAACTACGCCATCGTCACAGCCGCCTATTGGGGGTTCACGCTGACCGACGGCGCGCTGCGCATGCTGGTGCTGTTCACCTTCTTCAAGCTCGGCTACTCGCCTTTTACCCTCGCGTTTCTGTTCCTGCTCTACGAAGCGGCCGGAATTCTGGCCAACATGGTCGGCGGCTGGCTAGCCTCGAAGCATGGCATCAAGCGCATGCTGATCGTGGGTCTGAGCACGCAGATCGTCGGCTTTTTGATCCTCTCGGCCATGGACCCTGGCTGGGAAGCGGCCTTGCTGGTGACGTGGGTGGTGCTGGCACAGGGTATCTGCGGTGTTGCCAAGGATCTGACCAAGACGGCGTCCAAATCCGCTATCAAGCTGACGGAAGCGGAAGCCAAGGGCGATGGACAAGGCCGCCTGTTCAAGTGGGTCGCGTGGTTTACCGGCTCAAAGAACGCGATGAAGGGCCTCGGCTTCTTCCTCGGTGGGGTGCTGCTCGAGGCCTTCGGGTTTTCGCTGTCGCTTTGGCTGATGGCAGGTGCCCTAGCTTTGGTGCTCGCTGGCGTGGTGCTGTCGCTGCCCGCGCTGAAGGGCAAATCCAAGGCCAGCAAATCGGTCAAGGAGCTGTTCGGCAAGAACCGGGGCGTCAACCTCTTGGCCCTCGCCCGCATCGGGCTGTTTGGCGCGCGCGATGTCTGGTTCGTCGTGGGCGTTCCGGTGTTTCTGTATGCCAATGGCTGGACGTTCCCGATGGTCGGCGCGTTTCTCGCCATCTGGACCATCGGCTACGGCGTGGTGCAGGCCTCCGCTCCCGCCGTGATCAGGCGCAGCGCCGACGGGCTTTCGAACGAGGTGCCGGCCGCCAAGCTCTGGTCACTGATGCTCATGATCGTGCCGTTCGCGTTGGCTGCTATCCTCGTCTTCGCGCCACCGCGTCCGGACCTGATCCTCGTCGCGGGTCTGTGCCTGTTCGGTGTGATCTTTGCGGTCAATTCCTCGGTGCATTCCTACCTCATCCTCGCATATGCGGGATCGGAGAAGGCAGCCGAGGATGTCGGCTTCTACTACGCCGCCAATGCCGCCGGACGTTTCGCCGGCACATTGCTCTCGGGGCTGCTCTACCAATGGGGCGGCATCGGCGCGTGCCTGATTGGTTCGGGACTGATGCTCGCCACCTGCTGGCTGGCGACGCAGGCGCTGCCGCGTGAGAGTATCACAGCTCTGCCTGCATCATGACAGGCAAGATCCCAATCATGGACTTGCTTCCAAAACCTGTCGATCCCGACCGCATTGTTCAGCAGCTTGCAGCGCTGGCGCAGGAATCACGTCTTGCAGTCATGCGCCTGTTGGCACGTTACCAGCCCTTCGGCTTGCCAGCGGGCGATATCGCCCGGCTTGTGGCTGTGCCGCACAACACCATGTCGACGCATCTGGCGCTGCTGGAGAAAGCCGGGCTACTCCGATCGCGGCGTGACGGTCGCCAGATCATCTTTGCGCTTGATCCCCAGGGTTGTACGACACTGGCGGACAATCTCTCGATTGCGTTTGTCCTCGGCCAAAAAGACCGTGCGGGTAGCTCCGTTGTTCCGGTCATGAGACAGATAACGTCCGAGGCTAAGCCCTACCGGGTACTGGTCTTGTGCACCGCCAATTCGGCCCGCTCACTGATTGCCGAGGCGCTCATCAACCGGGAGGGTCGGGGTCGGTTTGTCGCTGTGTCCGCAGGATCACGGCCTGCCGAAGTGCCTCACCCGGAAGCGCTGCGCTTGCTGCGCGATCTTGGCTACGACACGTCCAACCTCAACTCCAAGGACTGGAGCCGGTTCAGCGCACTGAACGCTACGCCGATCGACTTCGTCATCACCGTGTGCGACGCGGCGCAGGGCGAGAATTGCCCGGCCTGGCCCGGCCATCCGCTCAGCGCCCATTGGGGCATTGCCGATCCTGCACAAGCGCCAGAGCCTGAGCAACGTGCCGCCATGCTCGACGCGTACCGCCAGCTTTCGGCGCGCGTCACGAGTCTCGTCAACCTGCCTGTTGAAGCCATGGACCTCGGCAGTTTGAAGACGGCGCTGGCCGATATTGCGAGGCTCGAAGGTGCTACGCCTCTCGCCTTGCAAAGGGCGGCATGATCGCCTGCCAATGGCGACGGGGCGCGGATATGCGTCATCGTTCAGCGCGTGTAATTGGATGTCGGTTGATCACCGGCGTCCTTGCGCTCCGAATAGCGCTCGACCAGCGCCTGTGTATGGGGCCGCGTGAGCACCGTAAACCGGACAAGTTCCCCCATCACGTCGACGATGCGGTCGTAGTAGCTGGACGGCTTCATCCGTCCGGCCTCGTCGAACTCCTTGTAGGCCATGGCGACGCTGGACTGGTTCGGGATGGTGATCATGCGCATCCAGCGGCCAAGCAGCCGAAGTGTGTTGACCGCGTTGAATGATTGCGCACCGCCTGATACCTGCATGACTGCCAGCGTCCGTCCTTGCGTCGGCCGCATTCCGCCCATGTTCAGCGGTAGATGATCGATCTGGGCTTTCATGACACACGTGATGCCTCCGTGACGCTCTGGATTGCACCAAACCTGCCCCTCCGACCAAATCGACAAGGCGCGAAGCTTATGGACAGCTGGGTGGTCATCACCGCGCACCTGATCTGGCAACGGCAGGTCTGATGGATCGAAGATACGTGATTCTGCTCCAAACAGCGTCAGCAACCGCGCGCATTCCTCCACCGCGAGGCGGGAGAATGAGCGCTCACGCAAGGAGCCGTAGAGCAACAGGATGCGCGGCGGATGGCTGACCGGGTCGGGAATGCCTGCGCGAACGTTCGTTTGCAGAAAGCGCAGGTCTAACGCGGGAAGGTGATCGATGTCAGTGACATGACGAGGCGTGTGGAAAGGTGAGAAGGCGCGCCAGGCGACGTCATGATGCGATGAGGTCCGTTGTGCGTTGAGGATCAGGAATCCGGCAGCATAAGCGCTATAGATTTCGACGTCGCAATCCGCCGATGAAGCATCATCAGCGGTATCAGCGCCACGATGCCGAACACAAGCGCGCCGATAAGCGCCGTCCGCGTTCCGAAAGAGTTGACACCAACAGCGAACAGGAACGGTGCCCCCGCGCTGAGCGTAGTGCGGATCGCAGCGATTTGTCCAAGCCGCGCGCCGAAGCCTGATGGGCCAAACAATGCGAGAGGAGCCGTTCCACGCACGATGCTCGAAAGGCCCTGACCAACACCGAAGAGGATCGCGAAGACAGCGCCGGTGACCAGCGCATCGACCGGGACCAGCAAAGCAAAGATTGCGACTGGCAGGGCCGCAGCTGAGATGAGAGCCACGCTGACCGGATGCAGACTGCGCCAGAACAGGGCATCGGTCAGCCGGATCAACACCTGCGCGGGTCCCATCAACATGGCGATAAGGTAAGCCGATGCCCCCAGGTCCAGCGCCTGTAGGACTGGAACGAGATGAACGGCCAACGCCGAGCCCAGCACACCGCTCATGGCAAAACTGGTCGCAATGGCCCAGAACGCGAAGCGCGCTGCTGCACCTTCCAGCGGCGGACCAAACTGCGCCTGTTGTCCGGCAGCACCCGCGATCTCCTCCGTCGACCGGTGACGGGTCGTAATCCAGGCATGAAGCGGCAGCGCTATTCCCAGAAACAGCCCTGAGAAAACGACATATGTCTGTCGCCAACCGATTGTCTCTACCAGCCAACCTGTCAGCGGCCAGAACAAGGTCGAGGCAAAGCCCGCAATTAAGGTCAGATGCGTGATCGACCGTCGCGCATTCGCTTTGCCAAAATACGCCAAAGTGGCGAAAGAAGCATCATACAGCACAGTGACGCTGACGATTTCGAGAAGAACAAGAAGCCCCCCGAACACCCAAAGGTTGGGCGCGACGGCAAGTCCGGCCAGGAGTAATCCAGCAAGCGCGCTTCCGCCGACCATAAGGCGGGGTGCGCCGTGATGATCCATCGCAGTTCCGAGCTTGGGTGCGGCCAGACCGCCAGCCAGCAAGCCGATGGAGAAAATGGCATAGAGGGTAGTGAGGCTGGCTCCGAACTCCTGGGAAATATATGGTGCCAGAATTGCGAAGGCGTAATACAAGCTGCCGTAGCCGATGATCTGGGTCGCACCGAGCGCGAGCACTACTGGCGTTAGGCTGTTGCCGGGGTTTGGTGAAGAAACGGTCATGCACTCCCCCCGGTCAGCAGCAGGCGATAGTCAAAGGTTCTTGTGGCCCGGTATGCGCGCTGCACCCGCACCCTGTGTCGCCTATTGCTTTCGAGACCTCGTCTTCGGCGCAGCAAGCGCTGGCATCTTGCTTCGCTGGACCGCCGCAACAGCCAGCATCCACAGTGACAGCCGAACCGGCCTTTAACCCCGGTCCTGCACACACTCCAGTTTCTGGCAGCACCAGTTCGACCCGCCGTGCAGCTTCGTCATCACCTGCAATCTCCGCCATGATGGAGCGCACCTGTTCATGCCCGGTGGCTAGCAGGAAGGTCGGCGCGCGCCCATAGCTCTTCATGCCGGCGATGTAGAAGCCGGGCTCGGGATGGCTCAATTCTGTTGCGCCATGCGGGCGCACAGTTCCACAGGAATGCAGGTTGGGGTCGATAAGCGGGGCAAGCGCTGGCGGGCATTCGAGCGCAGGGTCCAGTGCGATGCGCAATTCGCGCAGGAATGACAAGTCCGACCGGAAGCCCGTGGCGATGATCAGTTCATCGACCGAGACCTTGGCGCAGCCGCAGCCCGAACCAGAGCGCAGGACCAGCCCCGCATCCGTGCACTCGACACTCGAAAGTCGGAATTCCGTTCTGACCGCGATGCGCCTATCGCGGATCAATCGGGCAACGGTCGTGCCCAGAGCTCCGCGGGCCGAGAGCTGGTCGGCAGCGCCTCCGCCAAAAGCCTTAGCTATGGACGAGCCGCGATAGAGCCAGATGATGCGGGTGCGCGGGTCAAGATCCGCAGCCTTTGCCAGTTCGATCAGTGTGCCGATGGCCGAATGCCCGCCGCCGAGCACCGCGATCGTCCGGCCTGCATAGCGCGCGCGATGCTTGCCCAGCACATCCGGCATGCCATGGTGGATGCGCGCAGCGGCCTCCGTTTCACCTGCTGCGGTGATGCCGCCAGAACCGCCAGGGTTCGGCGCGAACCATGTCCCGGATGCATCGATCACCGCATCAGCAGTGATCCGCTTCTCGTCGGCGCCATTCCTGATCACTAGCTCGAAGGGTGCATTAGCGCGCCCAGCAGACCTCACTTTGTCGATACCGCGCCGAGCCACCGAACGCACCGTGCTGTCGAGATGGATCGCGTCCTTGAGCGGGGTGCGCGTCGCCAGCGGCTCCAGGTATTGCGAGAGCAGATCGGCACCGGTCGGATAGGTCTCCGGATCAGGCCGGTTCCATCCGGTTGTCGCCAGCAGGCGTCCAGCGGCGCTGTCGATATCGTAGATCCAGTTCGAGAACATCGGCACATGCGCCCATTGGCGGACAGCATGGCCGATATCAGGGCCTTGCTCGAAAATGATTGGCGTCATGCCGCGCTCGATGGCGTGGGCTCCCGCTGCGAGGCCGACCGGGCCCGCTCCGATGATGGCGATGGTCTTGCTCATTTCACTCTCCGTGATTCCAGAATAATCGAATTATGAGACAAACAAAAAAGCTATGTCGGCTCGCTCGCGAGGCGGCTCGCATCAGCCGACACTGAACCGGGATCGATACAACAAGGATCGGTGCAGCATTCCGC
>JBOFFB010000417.1:0-5692 GCA_051648385.1 Allobosea sp. | reverse complement strand
CCGCCATCCACTGTCATGCCCACGGTGCCGTCGGCAAACTGCACGCTGAGCGCAGCGCCTGCCGGAGCGCCCGCGACGCTGCGGACAGGATTGCCGCCATGGTCGCGCACCAGCGCAAAACCACGTGCCAGAACGCCGTTGTAGCTCAGTGCTTCCAGTAACTGCACGTTCGCCGCCAGCTTCGCGCGCCTGCGCTCCGCCATGCTGCCAAGGGCGCGGCGGGCGCGGGCCATCAGTTGGGCGAGCTTGTCGCGTTCGCGCTCAAGTCGTTTTTGTTCAGCACGCAGAATCGTTTGGCGTGCCGTGATCAAGCGTTGATTCAAGGCATTCACGCGCTCACTCGCCGTCGCCAGCCGCACCTGTGGTGACCGAGCTTGCAGCCGCTGCGACAGCGCCGCCAGCCTGCGCTCGAAGCCGCGGGCGTTGGTGCGCAGCGCTGCAGGGAGCCGGGCCGAAGCCAGATCAAGCCGCTGGCGCGGCACGTTGAGCAGTGTCTCGCGGCTCGGCAGCGCACGCGAGGCGGCGCGCAGACCCTGACGCCGCTGCTCAACCAGGCGCGCCATCGCGGCCCGGCGGCGGCGTGCGAAATCGTCGACGGCGGCCATGAGTTCGCTGCGCACCGGCACGACCTTTTCGGCTGCACCTGTGGGCGTTGGCGCGCGCATGTCGGAGGCGTAGTCGATCAGCGTCCAGTCGGTTTCGTGGCCGACAGCCGAGATCAATGGAATTTCTGACGCGGCGGCGGCGCGCACCACGGCCTCCTCGTTGAAGCTCATGAGGTCTTCGAGCGAGCCGCCGCCGCGTGCCACGATCAGTACATCGGGGCGGGGGATGGGCCCGCCGGGCTTCAGGGCATTGAAGCCTGCGATGGCTGCTGCCACTTCCGCGCCACTGGTTTCGCCCTGCACGCGTACTGGCCAGACCAGCACATGGCGTGGAAAGCGGTCCTCCAGTCGGTGCAGGATGTCGCGGATCACGGCGCCGGTTGGCGAGGTGATGACGCCGATCACTGTCGGCAGATAGGGGATGAGCTGCTTGCGGGCTTCATCAAACAGGCCCTCGGCTGCGAGCTTCCGGCGGCGCTCTTCCAGCAGCGCCATCAGTGCGCCAAGCCCGGCGGGCTCGATGTTGTCGATGATGATCTGGTAGGAGGATTTGCCGGGGAAGGTGGTGATCTTGCCCGTCGCTATGACCTCCAGCCCTTCCTGCGGCTTGGTCTTTAACCTGCCGAACACACCCTTCCAGATCACCGCGTCGATCTTGGCGTTGGCGTCCTTCAGGCCGAAGTAGACATGGCCCGAGGCAGATGGCCCGCGATAGCCGGTGATCTCGCCGCGCACCCGCACGAAACCGAACTGGTCCTCGATCGTTCGCTTGAGCGCGCCCGACAGATCGGACACGCTCCATTCGAGTGCGTTGGTGGTGGTTGAATCAGCTTCACCGGACATGCCTTCTTGTGGCAGGTATCAGCGGCGAAGGGGAGGGCATACATGCGTCTCAAAGCAAAGATCGCCGTCATCATCGGCGCAGGTCAAGGCCCGGGCGAGGGGTTTGGCATTGGGCGGGCGACAGCGCTGGTGTTCGGCCGTGAGGGCGCGACGGTCGTCTGTGCCGACCGGGACCTTGGCGCTGGGGAAGCCACGGCGGCCATGATCCGTGCGGAAGGCGGGCAGGCGCTGGCATTCCGAGCGGACGTCATGCGCGAGGCTGATCTTCAGGCTTTGGTTGATGAGGTTGTTGCCCGCTTCGGGCGGCTCGATGTGCTGCATTACAATGTCGGCGTCAGCCTCGCGGGCGGTGATGCCCGACCGCTCGCCATCACCGAAGAGGCATTTGACAACGTCAACGCCATCAACCTGCGCGGCCTTGTCATGGCCTGCAAGCACGCGTTGCCGGTGATGCAACGGCAGAAGTCAGGCGCAATTCTGGCGATCTCGTCGATCGCGGCACAGGCGGCGAATTACCCGACTGTGGCTTACAAGATCAGCAAGGCCGGCATGATCGCTTACATTGAGCAGATGGCGCAACAGTTCGCCGGTGATGGCGTGCGTGCCAACGTCATCCTGCCGGGTCTGATGGACACGCCCATGGCGGTCGACACCCGCGCGCGGGAATGGGGCCGACCGCGCGAAGAGGTGGCTGCCGAGCGCAACGCGCGCGTGCCATTGCGCAGGCAGATGGGCACGGCATGGGATGTGGCATACGCCGGGCTGTTCCTCGCCTCCGATGAGGCGAACTTCATCACTGGCGTCGCCCTGCCGGTCGATGGCGGCGCGCTCTTGCGCGGCGGGGCATGACGCGTTCGCATGCTGCGAACACAAAACCTTGTGAAGCCCATTGAAGCGAGTGCAGGCACCGCGCTAAACCCCAGCCCATGAACATTCTCCTCATCGGCTCAGGTGGGCGTGAACACGCGCTGGCCTGGAAGATTTCCGCCTCGCCACTGTGCGACATGCTCTTCATCGCGCCGGGCAATCCCGGCACTGGGCAGTGCGGCACCAATGTCGCCATGGACATCACGCGGCATGCCGACATCGAGGAGTTCTGCTTCACGCATGATGTCGGGCTCGTAGTGATCGGGCCTGATGCGCCGGTCGTCGCGGGGCTGGCGGATGACCTGCTTGATGCCGGCATCAAGACCTTTGGGCCGTCGAAGGCGGCGGCTCAACTCGAAGGCTCCAAGGCTTTCACCAAGGAGCTTTGCGCCGAGTTTGGAATCCCCACCGCAGCCTTCGCGCGCTTCACTGATGCTGCTGCGGCGCACGCCTATGCCAACCGCATGGGTGCGCCCATCGTGATCAAGGCTGATGGCCTCGCCCTCGGCAAGGGCGTGGTCGTGGCCGAAACGCTGGCGGAGGCGCACGAAGCTCTCGAGAGTATGCTGGGCGGGCACTTCGGCGCGGCGGGAGCGGAAATTGTCGTAGAGGAATGCCTGTTCGGCGAAGAGGTCAGCTTCTTCGTGATGTGTGACGGCACGAGCGCCATTCCATTGGCGTCGGCGCAGGACCACAAGCGGGTGGGAGAGGGCGATACTGGCCCGAACACCGGCGGTATGGGTGCGTACTCGCCTGCCAAGGTGCTGACACCGGAACTTGAGGCGCGCGTGATGGCGGAGATCATCGCGCCGACCATGGCGGGGATGGCCAAGCGCGGCACGCCGTTTCTCGGCATCCTTTTTGCCGGGCTGATGCTGACAGCCGATGGACCAAAGCTGATCGAATACAACGTGCGCTTCGGCGATCCCGAATGCGAGGTGTTGATGCCGCGCCTGAAAAGCGATCTGGTCGCCGCGATTTTGGCGGCCTGCGATGGCAAGCTCAAAGGCGTCAAGCTCGAATGGCACAATGTGGTTGCGTTGTCTGTGGTGCTGTGCGGCAAGGGCTACCCGGGCACGCCGGCAAAGGGCGGCGTCATCAACGGCATCGAGGTGGCCGAGGGCATGGACAATGTGATGCTGTTCCATGCCGGAACCGCGGAGCATGCCGGGCAGTTTATCGGCAATGGCGGGCGGGTGCTCAATCTTGTCGGCCTCGGTGCAACTGTCGCTGAGGCGCGTTCGCGGGCCTATGCTGCGGTTGACGCGATCACGTGGGACGATGGTTTCTGCCGCCGCGACATTGGTTGGCGGGCGTTGAAGGACGAACAATCATGACCGATACCTCAGCGCTGTTTCCGGGCTTTGCCGCCAAATGGCTTGATGGTGACGAGGGGCGCATATTCGCCCATGTCGGCGGAGAAGGGCCGCCGGTGGTGCTGATCCACGGCTTTCCGCAGACGCACGCCATGTGGCACCGTATCGCGCCTCAGCTTGCCAAGACCCACACCGTGATCTGCCCAGACTTGCGCGGCTATGGCTGGTCGTCAGCACCGAAAAGCAGCAATGGCGAGCGCTATGCCAAGCGCGAGATGGGCAAGGACATCGTCGCCATCATGGAGCAGCTTGGCCACATCACCTTCGCTTGCGTCGGGCATGACCGTGGCGCGCGCGTGGGTTACCGCCTTGGGCTCGACCATCCGGGGCGGATTACCAGGCTGGCGCTGCTCGATATCCTTCCGACCTTCTTTGTCTGGAAGCAGATCGCATTGGGCGCGATGCCCGGCGGGCATTGGGCCTATCTCTCGCAGCCCAAGCCCGGCCCGGAGAGCGAGATCGTCAAGGACCCGCAGGGTTATTTCGAGGGCCTGATGGCGAAATGGACCAAGGCAGGCGACATGGCTGCCTTTGTGACGCAGGCGCTGGCAAGCTACCGCGCGAGTTGCAACGACCCGTCCCGCATTCACGCAATGTGCGAGGATTACCGCGCTGGTGCGACGCTTGATCTGGCAGCCGATGAGGCCGATCTCAAGGCAGGCAAGACGATCGCCTGCCCGACGCTGCTGCTCTGGGGTGATTTCTATCTCACCGGCAAGGACGTCAATCCGCTGGACATCTGGCGCGGCTCGTTCGCGCCGGAAGCGCTCGGCGTGCAGGTTGGCGGCGGGCATTTCATCGCCGAAGAAGACGGAGCAGGCACGCTGAAAGCACTGCAAGGCTTCCTCGGCTGATGTCCGGCCAGACGCGCATAGGCCTTGCGCTCGGGGCGGGCGGCGCGCGCGGGCTGGCGCATATCGTGGCGTTAGAGGCGCTGGATGAGCTTGGATTGAAGCCCGCAGCCATCGTCGGCTCTTCGATGGGCGCGGTGATCGGAGCAGCCTATGCCGCAGGCCTGCCGGGCAGGGCGCTCAGGGCCTTCGTGCTTGCGTCGTTCCGGCAGCGGCCGCGCGTAGTGGCCAAGCTCCTGGAAGCGCGCGTCGGCAAGCTCAGTGAAATCATCAATCGCTCTGGCGTGGGCAACCCGGTCCTCGTCGATGGCGAACGGTTGCTCGACCTGTTCTGGCCAGAAGCGGTGCCGGACCGTTTCGAGGCGCTGAAAATCCCGTTTACGGCCATCGCCACCGATTTTCACAGCCGCAGCGAGATGGTGCTGTCATCCGGGGCGCTGACGCCGGCGGTCGGCGCATCGATGGCGCTGCCGGGGCTGGTCAGGCCCGTGATGCTGGGCGAGCGCGTGCTGATCGACGGCGGCGCGGTCAACCCGCTGCCCTATCGCCACGTGGAAGCGCCGGGTACCTTCGTCATCGCGGTGGATGTCGGCGGCGCGACAAGTATTGACGCCACACATTTGCCCGAGCCGATCGAAGCGATGTTCGGCGCCAGCCAGATCCTGATGGGCGCGGTGGTGCAGCGCATGCTCGAAACCCGTCCGCCGGATTTGCTGCTGAGGCCTGCAGTGGGGGCGTTCGCTGGGCTGGATTTCTTCAAGGCCGACGAGATTCTGAGCGCCGCAGAGCCGATGAAGGATGAGATCAAGCGGGCGGTGGGGCGGGTGCTGGGGTGAGGGGGCACACATCGCGAACCGATTGTCTGGTGATATCAGCAATGCTATGTTGATATCATAATATTTACTTCGAAAGGATGCCAATTTGGCCGCCGTTACCATCCGCAACATCTCCGACGAAACGCATCGTGCGCTGAAGGTCCGTGCGGCGCAGCACAATCGCAGCGCGGAAGCCGAAATGCGCGCCATCCTTGAGGCGGCAGTGCGACCGGCAGAGCGGCTGCGTATCGGCACTGCGCTTGCGGACATGAGCCAAAAGATCGGTGTCACCAATGCCGATATCGAAGCACTCGATAACGCCCGCGACAGAACGC
>JBOFFB010000416.1:0-8924 GCA_051648385.1 Allobosea sp. | reverse complement strand
TCTGGCAGATCACTGACCGGTTGTTCTTCGGCCTCAGCAACACCGCTCCGTTTGGTCTTCGCTCGAAGCCCGGCGGCAGCACCGGTTATTGGGCAGGCCAGACCTATGGTCGTTCGGCGACGATCCGCACCGTCAACATCGCGCCGGCTGTTGCCTTCAAGATCAATGACTGGGTTTCGATCGGTGCGGCGCTGCAGATTCAGTATGCACAAGTCGACCTCAAGCAGGCACTCGGCCTCACAGCCGCTGCCAACCAACTTCAGTTGCGTGGCGACTCATATGATCTTGGCTACCGCCTCGGCATCACCCTGACCCCATTCCAAGGCACGAACATCGGCATCGCCTATCGCTCCGGATTTGATCACGGTATCAAGGGCCAGGCCCGTCTTGCCGGTGCCGCTATTCCGGTTCCGGGCAATACCATCGTAACGCCCGTGAAGCTCAACTTGCCACTTCCGGGCTCGGTTGTTGTTGGCGTGTCGCAGGAAATCAACAGCCAGTGGACCGCACACCTTGGCCTTGAGTGGACGAACTGGAAGCGCTTCGGCACATTGCCAGTGACCAATACCGCGACTGGCACACCATTTTTGGTGGGCGGCAACCCAACCCTGCTGCGCTTCAACTACAAGGACAGCTGGTTCTTCTCCGGCGGCCTTGAGTACAAGTACAGCAGTGCGCTGACACTGCGCGCTGGTATCGGCTACGAACTTTCGGCCATCGACGACACCACACGTTCACCGCTGATTTCCGACAATGATCGTCTCTGGTTGTCTGCCGGCTTCAGCTACAAGTTCAGCGAGAAGCTGAACATGGACCTCGGCTACACCTTCATCAACGTCAACAAGGCGCGCTTCAATTATGCTCCGGGCGACATTCGCTTCACGGGTGTGCAGATCGCTGCGACCGCAGCCCCAAAGATCCACATTGTTTCGGTCGGCCTGACCTACCGTTGGGATGACCCTGCAGTGGCCCAGTCTGTTGTCAGCAAATCTGGACCGATCTCGGTTCGTAACTGAACCGACGTCAGGCAGAAAGTCTGAAGAAAGCCGGCCTTCGGGTCGGCTTTCACGTTTTCATTCCCTGCTGCCGAAAGCACTCTTTGCGAGGTTGTCGTGATGAAACGGCCCATTCTCTTTCTTATCAGTCCGAACTCGCGACCTGATCGGCTAGATGGCTGGTACTGCCCTGACTGTGCGATCGTGGAGGGCGTGCTGGCCTACTATCCGCAGCTGAGGCGGATCATCGACATTCGCCATGTCGACTTTCCGCGCCCGCGCAGCGCGTTGGTGGCGCTGATCGGGGAGGCGCATCAGGACTGTCCCTGCCTGCTGCTGGACCCGTCGAGCGGCCCGGAGCAGGCCCTTGTCATCAACGGCTGGCGCGTTATCAGCGAGAACACGAAGCTGCTGCTCGACACGTTGCCGCTGCTGGCGGCCGGCGTCGGGCGCACGGGCACGGGCAGCATTTTCTGACAGCGTTGCGATGAAACAGAAACGTCTCAGGCCCTGATCTTCACATAAGTACCCGGTGCGTCGCACAGTGGCTTGTGCTTCTTGCTGCCAGGCTTCTTGCGCGCCTTCACGGTGGCAGGTGCTTGCGCCTTGATCCAGTCGATCCAGTACGGCCACCATGAGCCGGGGCTCTCGCTTGCCGTGGCCACCCAGTCCTCGAAGTTGCCGACAGGCTTGCCGCCGGTCCAGTACTGGTATTTTGGCTTGGCAGGCGGATTGACCACGCCCGCGATGTGTCCGGAGCCGGACATCACATAGTCGACCGGTCCGCCAAAATGAGCGCAGCCGTTGAACACAGACTTCGCTGGCGCAATGTGATCTTCCCTGGCCGCGAGGTTGAAGATCGGGATGGTGATCTTGCCGAGATCGAGGCGCTGTCCCGCAACCTGCATGTCACCTTTCGAGAGTTTGTTCTCCAGGTAGCAGTTGCGCAGGTAGAACGAGTGGTTCTTCTCCGGCATCCGGGTCGAATCCGAATTCCAGTAGAGCAGGTCGAAGGGAAAGGGTGACTGGCCCTTGAGGTAGACATTGACCACATTGGCCCAGATCAGATCATTGGGCCTGAGCATGTTGAAGGCGTTGGCCATGCGCGCGCCGTCGAGATAGCCGCGCAGCTGCATCTGCTCCTCGATCGACTTGATCTGTTCCTCGTCGACAAAGACCTTGAGTTCGCCCGGATCGGTGAAGTCGACCTGCGTCGTGAACAGTGTCGCGCTGGAGATGCTCTCGTCCCCGGTCGCCGCCATATGTGCCAGCGTGACGGCCATCATGGTTCCGCCGACACAGTAGCCGATGGCGCTGACATCGGGCTGGCCAGTGATCTCGCAGGCGGCACCCACGGCAGCCTTGATGCCATCGTTCATGTACTCCTCGAAACCCATGTTCCGGTGCCGCTCGTCGGGGTTGATCCACGAGACGCAGAACACGGTGAGTCCTTGGCCGACACACCACTTGATGAAGGATTTGTCCGGGTTGAGGTCGAGTATGTAGAACTTGTTGATCCATGGCGGCACAATCACGAGGGGCCGCGCCAGCACGGTTTCGGTCGTAGGCGCATACTGAATGAGCTCGATCAGATCGTTGCGGAACACCACCTTGCCCGGCGTGATCGCCATGTTGACGCCAACCTCGAAGCGTTCGGTGTCGGTCATCCTGACTTTCAGTTCGCCATGGCCTGCGTCGACATCTTCGGCCAGCATCTTCATGCCACGAACGAGATTCTCGCCATTCTGCTCCACTGTCTGGCGGATCAGTTCAGGGTTCGTGGCCAGAAAATTCGACGGCGCCAGTGCGCCGGAAATCTGCTTCACATAGAACTTGGCCTTGTCGCGCGTGTGGTCATCGACCCCCTCGGCGCGGTCGACCACCGCATCAGCCCAGCGCGACGTGATCAGATAAGCCTGCTTGATGAAGTCGAACATCGGGTTCGATTGCCATTCGGCGTCAGCAAAGCGCGCGTCTTTCGGGTCTGGCTGGGCGACAGCCATGTGCGGCTCGCCCTGCATCTTCTTGAGCGTCTCCGACCACAGCGTCATGAAGTTGCTGGCCAGTGCCGCCTGCACTTCAATGGCCTTTTGTGGGTCCGACATGACTTTTTCAGCGACCTGGCCGAGGGTCTTCACCATCTCGCCAGCCTCATCCGCCAAGCCGCCCTTGGCCTCGCCACGTTCGAGCGGCCTCATCATCGCAGCCGTGGCTTTGCCCGCTTCCTCCATGAAACGCGTCACATTGCGTGAAAGCGCTTCGAAATCTGGCACTCTGGCAACGGCATCAGGCTCGGGCGCAGGCACCTTGGTGTCTTTCGGCGTGGTCGACATGGCGCTTGCAACTCCCGCACTTGCCGTGTCTTTCGGTCATTGCCACCGATGCACCGCAATTTCAGGTCTATTAACACTTCTCGAACCATGTTTGACAGTCAGGAAAACGGATCAGCCCAATGAATCCAGCGTGCAAGACAGGTCTATTTGCCATCGTTCTCGCTCTTGGCGGTTGTGGCGAAACCAATCTGGTGCGCGATGCTGCGCAAGGGGTCGGTCTTGCCGGTCGGCCCAGCCCGCCGGCATCGTTTGTTGAGCAGTCGCGGACTGATGCTCCAAGCGGCTTCATGGCGGTCGGCGTCAGTGCCCCTGCGCGGGATGCTCCGCGCAAGACGCCCGCCGAGTTCAAGGCGCTCGAAGCCCAGCTTGAAGCAGACAAGTCGCGGCTGGAAGCCGAAGGTGCCGCAGCCAAGCTGGCTGGCGCAACCCCAGCGCCGAAGCCACCTGTGGTGCCACGTTAGCTGCGGTAAAATCGTTCAAAATTAGCAGAATATTGCGTTCGCGATCCCAATTACCAATGCTAAAGCAATTTCATGCACATCAATGGCAGGCTAGCGCGAGATGACCGCTGGCACTTCAGGAGTTAGGCCTCATGGCTGATTTTCACCGCATCAAGCGCTTGCCGCCGTATGTTTTCGAGCAGGTCAACAAGATCAAGGCCGCCGAGCGCGCCAAGGGCGTCGACATCATCGACCTTGGCATGGGCAATCCCGACCTGCCGGCACCTAAACACGTGCTCGAGAAGCTGGTCGAGACCGTCGGCAAGCCGCGCACGGATCGCTATTCGTCTTCGAAAGGCATCGCCGGCCTGCGCCGCGCCCAAGCGCACTACTATGAACGCCGCTTCGGCGTGAAGCTGAACCCCGACACGCAGGTCGTCGCCACGCTGGGCTCGAAAGAGGGCTTCGCCAACATGGCGCAGGCCATCACCGGGCCCGGCGACGTCATTCTGGTGCCGAACCCGAGCTACCCTATCCACGCCTTCGGCTTTCTGATGGCAGGCGGCGTGATCCGTTCGGTCCCCGCTGAGCCGACGCCGGATTTCTTCCCGGCTGCCGAGAAAGCGATCATGCACTCTGTGCCGAAGCCGATCGCGCTGGTGGTCTGCTATCCGTCAAACCCGACAGCCTTTGTCGCCAGCCTCGATTTTTATCGCGATCTGGTCGCCTTCGCGAAGAAGCACGACATTGTCCTGCTCTCTGATCTCGCCTATGCCGAAGTCTATTTCGACGACAACAACCCGCCGCCGTCGATGTTGCAGGTGCCCGGTGCCGTCGATGTCACCGTCGAGTTCACCTCGATGTCGAAGACGTTCTCGATGGCTGGCTGGCGCATTGGCTTCGCGGTGGGCAACGAGCGGCTGCTGGCGGCTCTCACGCGCGTGAAATCCTATCTCGACTATGGCGCATACACACCGATCCAGGTGGCGGCAGCGGCTGCGCTCAATGGGCCGGATGATTGCATCAAGGAGATGCGCGCCATCTACCGCACGCGCCGCGATGCGCTGGTCGAAAGCTTCGGCAAGGCGGGCTTCGACATTCCAGTTCCGCAGGCTTCGATGTTCGCCTGGGTGCCGATCCCCGAAAAGTTCCGCCACCTCGGCAGCCTCGAATTCTCCAAGCTGCTGATCGAGAAGGCGGAGGTCGCCGTCGCCCCCGGCATCGGCTTCGGCGAGCATGGCGACGATTTTATCCGCATCGCCATCGTCGAAAACGAGCAGCGCATCCGCCAGGCCGCCCGCAACATCGGCAAGTTCCTGAAAACCGCCGATGCAACGCTTCACAACGTGATCAGCATCAAGAAGGCGGGGTAGGGGGCGGTCTGCTGAGAAAGTCGTTTCCAAGACCAACACACGTCATGGCCCGGTCAAGTCCGGGCATGACGGTGACGGCTCAGGCCGTCACGCCCGCCCGAGATAGTCGCCCTTGCCAAGCGGCACACCGTTGTGGCGCAGGATGTTGTAGGCCGTCGTCACGTGGAAGAAGAAGTTCGGGTTGACCCATCGCGTGAGATAATCCGCGCCCTTGAAGCTCATTTCCTGCCCGGCCACCTTGATGGTGATCATGCGATCTTCGCCGCCATCGATGGCTGAGGCGGGAATCGAGGCCAGCAGGTCCAGCACCTTCTGGATGCGGGCCAGCAACTCCTGAAAGGTTGCCTCGGTGTCCGGATGGCTGGGAATTTCCATCTGCGCCATCCGGCAGGCACCGCCCTTGGCCATGTCGCAGGCGATCTGCACCTGCCGCATCATGTGGAACATGTCGGGATAGAGCCTTGCGTGCAGCAGCGCATTCGGGTCGATGCGCAGTGCGGTTGCGTGAGCCTCGGCCTTTTCCAGCACTGTCGCCAAAGCCTTGAGGGAATGGGTCAGAACCGGGATCGAGGCGGCGTGCATGGTTATTGGCATGGCAAATCCTGTGGTCGGCGCAACATGCGCTGGTGTCTGACAGCATCAAGGTGATTGGCATTGACAGGTCAAGCCCCCGCGATGGATGCGCTCTGCGGCAATCACAGCCTTGACCCGGCGCGCACCGCATGCGACCCGCCGCAAATGAAACAGCCAATCTTGCCACCTCGTCGCAATTTGCTGATCCCGCGCTTGGTCGCGGTTGCTTTTGTCGGTTCCATCGCCGTGCTGGCATTCGCGTCTTGGGATGTCGCACGGGGCAGGGTGCCGGAGACCGATGCGCCGCTGCTGCTGGACGTGCTCAACAGCCCCGAGAACCGCACCTGCACGCGTGATCTGCCAGAGCTTGCGGCGAAGCACTTTCCGCCCGGCATGACCGAAAGCGCCATGCGAGCTTTGGTGTCGGCATCGACCGTCAAACCGCCGCGCCCGTGGGTCTGGACGCCGAAAGTCGAGGACGCAATCTTTGCCACCACGCCGACCGGCGAGATCAGTTTCGTGCGGACCTTGCGCTACACGCCCTTCGGCAATCACCACGTCAACGGCACAATCACGGTTCTCGATGGCAAGGTGACTGCGTCGAAGCTGCGTGTGGTGTGCGCGCTGGGCTGAAACCAGACGCGTCGGTGGTTGACATCGAACCGCCCGCCATGCGACCCGGCAAGGCATGAGCACGCCTTTACGTCTTGGCGTCGCGGGGCTTGGCACCGTCGGCGCATCCGTCATCGAGATCATCAAGCGGCAGGAGAACGCGCTTGCGGCCCGCTGTGGCCGTGCCGTGCGTGTTGTCGCTGTGTCCGCCCGTGACCGTAGCCGCGACCGTGGCATTGATCTGTCTGGATATCGCTGGTTCGATGATCCGGTGGCCATGGCGAACGACGCGGAAATCGACTGCCTCGTCGAGTTGATCGGTGGCGCTGACGGCCCGGCCAAAGCAGCGGTCGACGCCGCAATTGCCGCTGGCAAGCATGTGGTGACGGCCAACAAGGCCATGTTGGCGCGCCACGGCATGGCACAGGCGAAAGCCGCAGAGGATGCAGGCGTGGCACTGGCCTTCGAGGCCTCATCCGCTGGCGGCATTCCGGTGGTCAAGACCCTGCGCGAGGCATTGGCCGGCAACTCCGTCAGCCAGATTGCGGGCATTCTCAATGGAACTTGCAATTACATTCTCACCCGCATGGAGCTGGAAGGGCTGACCTTCGCCGATTGCCTGAAAGACGCGCAGGCGCTTGGCTACGCCGAAGCCGACCCGACATTCGACGTCGAAGGCTTCGACACGGCCCACAAGCTGTCCTTGCTGACGGCATTGGCGTTTGGAACCGAGATTGACGCTGACGCCATCCATGTCGAGGGCATCTCCAAGATCACGCCGCTTGATCTCAAGATGGCGGATGAACTCGGCTACCGCATCAAGCTGCTGGGCGTCGCCGAGCGCACTGCGGGCGGCATCGAGCAGCGCGTCAGCCCGACCATGGTGCCGAAATCCTCGCCGATCGCGCAAGTCATGGGCGTGACCAATGCCGTGACGATCGATGCTGATGCGGTACGCCAGCTCACGCTTGTCGGCCCTGGTGCCGGTGGCGGGCCAACGGCCTCTGCCGTCGTCTCTGACATCGCCGACGTGGCGCGCGGGCTTGTGGGTGCACCTTTCGGCTTGCCTGTCGCGCGCCTCGAAAAAGCAGTCCGCGCCCCGATGCAGCGCCATGAGGGCGGCTACTACATCCGCCTTGCCGCGCTCGATCGGCCCGGTGCCGCTGCCGGCATCGCCACCCGCATGGCCGAGAGCGACATTTCCCTCGAAAGCATCGTGCAGAAGCGCTCGGAAACGGCAGCCCGACAAGATCCCAAAGGCCGCTCCGGACAACCTGTACCGGTGGTGCTGGTCACCTACGCAACGACCGAAGCCGCCATCCGCGCCGCCATCGACAAAATCATGGCAGACGGCCACATCGCCGAGCCACCCCAGGTGATCAGGATTGAGCGGGACTGAAGGGCAGTCGGAAAAGGGCAGTCGGCAATCGGACATTGCTGGTCGCCAATCCGCTCGCGTTCCTCTACGACTGCCTATTGCCGACTGCCCATTGCCTGTCTATTGCGCTTAACATCGCTAATCTGCCGAGGACCGCCCCCATGACCGACCTGACCATCCAACCCGGCCAGATGATCGAGCGCGTTCTCTCCATGGAGCTGGTGCGTGTCACCGAGCGTGCGGCGGTGGCCTCTGCCATGTTGCGCGGGCGTGGCAACGAGAAGGCGGCCGATCAGGCTGCAGTCGACGCCATGCGTCGCGAGCTCAACAAGCTGCCGATCGATGGCGAGATTGTCATCGGCGAGGGCGAGCGTGACGAGGCCCCGATGCTGTTCATCGGCGAGCGCGTCGGCAACAAGCGCGGCCCCAAGGTCGACATTGCGGTTGATCCGCTCGAAGGCACGACGCTCTGCGCCAAGGACATGCCCGGCGCGATTGCCGTGATGGCGATGGCCAATGCCGGATCGCTGCTTTACGCGCCCGACGTCTACATGAACAAGATCGCCATCGGTCCGGGCTACTCGAAAGGCGTTGTCGATCTTGATGCCTCGCCTGAAGAGAACATCCACGCCATGGCCCGCGCCAAGGGCTGCAAGCCGCATGAGATCACGGCACTGATCATGGACCGCCCGCGCCACGAGGAACTGATTGCCGCCGTGCGCAAGACCGGGGCTTCGATCCGGCTGATCACCGATGGCGATGTCGCCGGCGTGATCTTCACGACCATGCCGGAAAAGACCGGCATCGACATCTACCTCGGCATCGGCGGCGCGCCTGAAGGCGTGCTGGCGGCAGCCGCGCTGTGCTGCGTAGGCGGCCAGATGCAGGGCCGGCTGATCCTCGACAGCCAGGAAAAGCGCGACCGCGCCTTCAAGATGGGCGTGAAAGACCCCAACAAGAAATACGACATGTCGGAAATGGCCTCGGGCGACGTGATCGTCTCGGCCACCGGTGTCACCGACGGGGCGCTGCTGGCCGGCGTGAAGTTCGGCAAGGACGTGATCGAGACCGAAACCATCGTCTACCGCTCGATCACCGGCACGGTCCGCAAGATCCACGGCGAGCACCGCCAGTTCGACAAGTTCAAGCTGGATTGAGGTTTGCGGGAGCAGGCCTGAAACTTAGGGCTTATCGCGGTCCGAATTCGCCACGTCATGTTC
>JBOFFB010000415.1:0-7376 GCA_051648385.1 Allobosea sp. | reverse complement strand
TATCGAACAGCCATCGAAGGCCGCACCGGCATCGACTGTTTCGACGCCTGGGTAGAGGAACTGATCGAAACCGGGTATTTGCACAACCACGCGCGCATGTGGTTTGCCTCGATATGGATTTTCACACTGAAACTGCCCTGGCAGCTTGGCGCGGATTTTACCTATCGCCATTTCATTGATGGTGATCCGGCTTCCAACACGTTGTCATGGCGCTGGGTTGGCGGTCTGCATACGAAGGGCAAGACCTACCTGGCCCGCCGCGACAACATCGCCGGTTTCACGGGCGGGCGCTTTGCCGCCAGCGGTTTGGCCCGCGAGGCCATTCCGCTCGATGAGGAGCCAATGGGTGGTGCACGGCTGCTGCCGGTCATGGCCCGCCTGCCGAAGGGCCGCGTGGGCCTTCTGCTGACCGAAGAAGACCTGCACCCCGCAAGCCTTGATCTTGCCGGTTGCGAGGTTGTGGCCGTTGCAGGCGCTCTCGCCACCGATGCACGCTCGCCCTTGCCCGTCGGTGATGCTGTCAGCGCGTTTGCCAACGCCGCGATGGATGACGCACTGACCCGCACAGCAACTGACCTTGGCGTGTCATCTGCCGTGCTGCCATCGCTGTCAGCCGTTTGCCTCGCCGATTTCGCACGGGCCAACGGGCTGGATGCGATCATCACTGCTTACGCGCCGGTTGGCCCGGTCGCGGACGAATTGGCAGGCATCGTGCCTGCACTCGCCAAAGTCGGCGT
This sequence comes from Allobosea sp., assembly GCA_051648385.1. Classification (GTDB taxonomy): domain Bacteria; phylum Pseudomonadota; class Alphaproteobacteria; order Rhizobiales; family Beijerinckiaceae; genus Allobosea. The sequence goes on along the minus strand of JBOFFB010000415.1, from coordinate 6,639 downwards.
GATTTTGCATCAGGTGCGCAGGCCGTTCGACAGCGCCGCATGGCCGCATGGAACACGCGGGTTTTTCGCGCTCAAGGAGCGGATACCGGACCTGCTTGCCGCCGAAGGCATCGGGCAGGAGGCGATGGAAGAAACTGCGCAGGGCGCGCTGTTGTAGTGGTTTGATTCCAACAAGTGCGTACGGTTTTTGGATAAGATCAAACCACAAGACATTGATTTAGTAGATAGATTTTCTGAAACGTGTGGGTACCATCCGTTTCGATCTGGCCACTAGATCATCCCGCATTGAGATGGAATCCATCTCAATGCGGGATGATGATCGATCATAATAAGATAGAGCATTGCGTACTCACAAAACCGGTACCCACTTTTGTGCGCAATGCACTAGATGCAACAACATTTCTCCACCCTGGCGTACCGAAGGACTGAGCTGCTTCCTCAGCTGTCGCGCTTGCGCATCTTGAAGCCGCCGCCCGGCTTGCCACCTGGCTTTCCTCCGGGACCCTTGCGTTCGAAAGGCTTGGGACTGCGCTTTGCTTCACCGGTTGGTGCGCCAGGAGCCTTGACATCGCGTTTTCCGGCGTATTCCGGCTTGCTCTTGTACTCGCGTGGCTTGTCTTCTCGCGGTTTGTCGTCTCGTGGTATGCCGTCTCGTGGCGGCGCGTCTGCGTAAGCCTCGCGCGGCTTGCCGGCGTCCGGTGCCTTGGCCTCTGTGCGTGGCGCATCATCGAAGGTGCGTTGCGGGCGATCTTCACGTGGCTTGTAAGGTGGCTTGCGCTCTTCGCGTGGGCCATCGCTTTTGGGCCGATCATCGTAGGGTTTCGGCGGGCGCGGCGCGTCGCCCTGGTTCCGGCCGAACTTCGGGCCACTGTCGCTGTTGCGCTCGAAACGCGGCTTGTCGAAGCGTGGGCGGGCGACCACGCCGGAGTGCTCGCCAGCCGCCATCGGGTTGATGCGGATGTCATCGCCATCGGTGCGGCGCGCATTGCTTGCAAAGTTCTCGGCGGCATCACGCGTGATCTGCACCTCGGTGTGGTTGTCGAGGATGCGGATGTTGCCGATGTCATCGCGCGTGACCTTGCCGCGGCGACACAGCATCGGCAGCAGCCATTTCGGATCAGCCTTGTTCTTGCGGCCAATCTCGATGCGGAACAGCACCATGTCGCCATCGTCGCTGGCGGCGACGGGGCGCGGGCCGCGATCAAATGAGCGCTCGCGATCGCGCTCGAACGGCTTGCGCTCGGCACGTTCATATGGCTTGCCGCCAGCCCGCTCGGCTCCGGCTCGCACGCGCACCGCCTTGTCAAACCACGAACTCGGGTCAGACACTTCCTCGGGCTCGGGAAGCCGCGAGCGATAGATGCGCGCCAACATCGCGGCGATTTCCTGTGGTGTGCGCTCGGCGATCAGCAGTTCCGCCATGGCGAGGTCTTCCTCGGAAGGCTCCTCGCGCAGGGCCGGATCTTCGATCATGCGCTGGCGGTCGAGCACGCGGATGTCTTCGGCAGTCGGTGGCAGCGTCCAGCGCGGCTCGATGCCGGCTTCGGCCAGAAGCCCCTCTGCCTTGCGGCGGCGCGCTGGCGGCACGATCACGACACTGACGCCCTTGCGACCGGCACGGCCCGTGCGCCCGCTGCGATGCTGCAGGATTTCCGCATCATGTGGCAAATCCGCATGGACCACGAGACCCAGGTTCGGCAAGTCGATGCCGCGAGCCGCAACGTCGGTGGCGACACAGACCCGAGCCCGGCCATCGCGCAGGGCCTGAAGCGCCTGATTGCGCTCGTTCTGGCCAAGCTCTCCGGACAGATAGACAGCCGAGAAACCCCGCTCGACCAGCATCGAATGCAGGTGGCGCACAGCATCGCGCGTGTTGGCGAAGACCAGCGAGGCGGGCGCATCGACCAGCCTCAGTACGTTGACGACAACCAGCTCGACTTCCTTGGGCGCAACCCGGATGGCGCGATAATCGATGTCTGCGTGACCGATGTCCTTGGACGATGCTTCGATACGGAAGGCGTTGGTCTGGAAGTTCTTTGCCAGTGCTGCGATGCCGCGCGGCAAGGTGGCGGAGAACAACAGCGTGCGCTTCTCTTTCGGCGTTGCTTCGAGGATGAATTCGAGATCGTCGCGGAAGCCCAGATCGAGCATCTCGTCGGCCTCGTCGAGCACCACGGCCTTGATCTGCGACAGGTCAAGCCGCTTGCGGTCGATGTGGTCGCGAAGTCGGCCCGGCGTTCCGACAACGATGTGGCAACCATCGCCAAGCTGCTTGCGCTCTTTCGCCGGGTCCATGCCGCCGACGCAGGAGATGATGCGCGCGCCAGCCTGCGCATAGAGCCAGCGCAGCTCGCGCTCAACCTGCAAGGCCAGTTCGCGCGTTGGCGCGACGATCAGCGCCAGTGGCGCGCCGCCTGGCCCCATGCGCTCGGCGTCGCCAAGCAGGGTCGAGGCGATACCAAGCCCATAAGCGACTGTTTTGCCGGAACCCGTTTGCGCTGAGACGAGCAGGTCGCGGCCCAAGGCCTCGGGCGCGATCACCGCGCTTTGCACGGGTGTGAGGTCTGTGTAGCTGCGCTCATCGAGGGCGCGTTGCAGCGCGGGCGCAATCAGAAGTTCGGTCAAGGAAGCCGCCTGTGTGAAGGTCAATGCGACTGGCATTCAAGATGCGCCAAATCGCCGAAAAAAGAAAAAGGGGCGTCCGTCATGTTCTGACGCGCCCAGTCTGCGGTGGTCATAGGCCAGTTCGCTCGAAAAGGCCATGGGGTGAAATGAAGGCTGTCAATCCACCGCGAAGATCGCGTCGATCTCGACTGTCGCATTCGACGGAAGCTGCGCCACACCGATCGACGTCCGGGCATGGCGACCGTGCTCACCCCACAGCGCGATGAACAGCTCCGAGCAGGCGTTGATGACTTTGGGATAGTCACCCATTCCTGGCGCAGCCACCACAAAGCCGCGCACCATGACAACGTTGCGCACTCGCCCCAGATCACCGCCCAGCGCGTCGCGCAAGTTGCGCAGGAGTTGCAGACCGATGGCAAGGCCCCCTGCGCGCGCCGTCTCAAGGTCAACGCCCGCGCCATAGACGCCAACCGGGTAGGCAACCCCGCTACGCTCGCAGATTTGCCCGGCGAGGAAAATCAAGCCGCCCTCCTGCCGCCAGAGAATGAACTCACCGACAGGGTTGGCGGGCGGGGGAAGTGTGTGGCCAAGCTTTTTCAATCTTGCGAGGATGTCGGCATCGGTTGGCATGGTTGTATCCTTTAGTTTCCGAGTTCGCCGCGCTGACGCAGACAATGTCCCCGTGAGCGAAGCGAACACCGCTTTATCCAGTTGTCGCGCGCCCTGACCTGATCAACAATACACCCATGAAACTCACCCAACATCATCGCTTTGACTATCACCCGATCAAGGGGCGCGCCGTTTATGACTGGCCAGACGGCAAGCGCCTTGCGGTGTATCTCGGCCTCAATCTTGAGCATTTTGCGTTCGGTGAAGGCCTCGGCGCGGAATTGGCACCGGGAGGGCCGCAGCCCGATGTGCTGAACTACGCCTGGCGTGACTACGGCAACCGCGTCGGGGTTTGGCGCATGCTTGATATGTTCGACGCGATGCAGTTGCCGTGTTCAGCCCTGATCAACAGCGCGATGCTCGATTATGCGCCCTCTCTCGTCGAGGCGTTCGTCGCGCGCGGCGACGAGATCGTCGGACATGGCCGCAGCAATGCCGAGCGCCAGAGCACCATGTCGGAAGGCGACGAGCGCAAGCTGATCGCCGAGGCCACCGACCTGATCGTCAAGCGGCTTGGCGTCAGGCCCAAGGGCTGGCTTTCGCCGTGGATCGCAGAAAGTCACCACACGCCTGATCTCTTGCAGGAAGCGGGCTACACCTACACCCTCAACTGGTGTGCCGATGACCAGCCGATCTGGATGAAGACGCGGGCAGGGCGCTTGCTCGCCGTGCCTTATCCGCAAGAGGTCAACGACATCCCGTCGATCGTGGCCCGCAAGGACGGCGCTGGCGCATTCGCCGACATGATCATCGATAATTTCGACGAGATGCTGGAACAATCGGCGAGCGGTCCACTGGTGATGGGCATCGCGCTGCACCCCTATCTGGTCGGCCAGCCGTATCGATTGCGGCATCTCAGGCGCGCGCTGGCCCACATTGCGGCCCGGCGGCATGACATCTGGTTCACTACGGCTGGTGAGATCGCGGAGTTTGCGATGCAATTGCCGTCGGGCGAGGTGCCGTGAATATCAGCAGATCGGGGCCACACATGTTCGACACGGTGATCTCACGACGGTGACAGGCTGGCCGGTGCCGACCATGGTGCGCGGCAAAACAGCGATGCGCGGGCGAACTGATCGGCAAGCGCGGCGGCGGTGCCTGTCAGGGCCGTGGCCATTCTCCGATTACGCGTGGCCAAAAACACGCTGACGGGCTGGCAAGTTGCGCCGGAGTCGGGCATAGCGTTGCGGCAGTTCCACAGCCTTGCCCGTTTTCCATTCCCTTCCTTTCAGAGTTTCCACAATGACCGAGACGCCCTCCGCCGCTGCGAAAAACCCCGTTCTTTACACATCCGTGACTGCACTGAGCCGCGAACATCACAAGGCCATGCGGCTGAAGCCACTGGCCGAACCGTTGGCTTTCGGGCGCGGCACGCACCTGCTGCCGGCGGTGGTCGACGAGTTCGCCTCTGCTGCGCGCGAGTTGCCGATCGTCTTCCTGCCTGAAGGCGACATGATTTCTCCGGTGTTCCTGCTCGGTCTGCGCTCGGGACACAATGGTTTCATCACGCCGGAAGGCTTGTGGACGGCGTCCTACATGCCAGCTTACATGCGCCGCTATCCGTTCATCCTTGGCGAAGTTGAAGGCAGCGATCCGGTGCTCTGTTTTGATGAGCGGTTCGGCGGCATCAACGACAAGGACGGCGAAGCGCTGTTCCAGGCTGACGGGGCCTCAAGCCCGTTCCTCGAAGCAGCGATGAAGTTTGCCGCCGAATTCCGCGAGGCTGGCCAGCGTACGGCTGCCTTCGTCGCCAAGCTGAAAAGCCTGTCGCTGTTCAAGTCGGTGACCATGGACGTGAAGAACAACAGGGCGGGCCAGGCAACCATCCACGGGCTTCTTGTTGTCGACGAGGAGAAGTTGCGTTCCCTGCCGGACAACGTGGTGGTTGATCTGCACAGGCTCGGCGTTTTGCCCGCAATCTATGCCCATCTGCTGAGCCTTGGCGGCATCGCCAATTTGACGTGAGCGGGCGTATCTGCAAGTTGCTTCGGCATGAGCGAAACGCGCGCCATTGCTGGTCGTGATGTCGATGAGGACGTCCTGATCCTCGTTAACGAGGCCAATCGTGCCATCGGCACAGGCGGGAAGCTGGCGGTGCACGAGCAGGGTCTGCTGCACCGGGCGTTTTCGATCTTCCTGTTCGATGACGCGGGGCGAGTGCTCCTGCAACGCCGGGCGATTGGCAAATATCACTCCGGCGGGCTTTGGGCCAACACCTGCTGCGGTCATCCGCGTGCTGGGGAGCGTACGTCAGCGGCGGCTTGTCGGCGGCTCGGCGAAGAACTTGGCATGTCAGCAGTGCTGCGCTTCGGCTTCCGCGCCCGGTATCAGACCAGCCTCGATCATGGATTGACGGAGAACGAACTGGTCTACGTCTACGTCGGGCGCGTCGATGGACCGATGGCGCTCAACCCCGACGAAGTCTGCGAGACGCGGCTGATGTCGGTACCGGAACTGATCAGGGATACCGCTGCCAATCCTGATGCTTATGCCTACTGGTTGAGGCATTACCTGACGAGCCATGCCGATCAGCTGCAGCGGCTGAGCCGCTGATCATCCCGCCAGCCGCGCGTCGTATTCCAGCACCGCATTGAGTAACACCTGCGCGCCAGCAGCGCATTCTTCGCGGGTCGTACTTTCCGCTTCGTTGTGGCTTATGCCGCCCGCGCAGGGCACGAAGATCATCACGGTCGGCATGACGCGCGCGGTGTAGGCCGCATCATGGCCTGCACCTGATGCCATGTCGCGCGAGGTGAAGCCCGATTTGGCCACGCCGGCCCGCACGCAATCGATCAGCGCCGCATCGAACGTCACTGCGGGCGAGTTCCAGATGCCCTTCTCCTGCCATGTCAGCTTCAGCGGCTCCATCACCTCCGGCAGCGCGATGCGGAAAGCGTCTTCCATCTTCTGCAGTTCGCGCTCGTCCGGATGGCGCAGGTCGACTGTGAAGAACACCTCGCCGGGGATGACATTGCGGCTGTTGGGCTTGTTCTCGATCAAGCCCACGGTCGCGACGGCACCGGGATGCGCGTGGCCGATGGCGTCGATCCGGTCGATCATGCGGGCAGTTCCAAGCAGCGCGTTCTTGCGCAGATACATTGGCGTCGCGCCAGTGTGTGCATCTTGCCCCTGCACATTGACCTCGTACCAGCGCATCCCCTGCACGCCCTGAACCACGCCAATCATGGTGTCCTGGTCTTCAAGGATTGGGCCTTGCTCGATGTGAAGCTCGAACATCGCCTGGATCTTCCGCACGCCAACTTTCTCCGCGCCGCGATAGCCGATGGCGTCGAGTGCCGTGCCAAGCGTTACCCCGTTGCGGTCCTCGCGGCTCCAGGCGAATTC
>JBOFFB010000414.1:0-3844 GCA_051648385.1 Allobosea sp. | reverse complement strand
CCCGGACGTAACCGGCGCATCGCGCGCGATGAAAAAGTCGGAATACGACCTTTGCGTAACCAATGGTGTGACCGTCATCACTGAAGCCCTGATCGGCTATGATGGCCTTGCGATCGCCGTCTCCACCAAGAACACCACCGACTGGAACCTGACGCTCGAGCAGGTCTACCTCGCTCTCGCCGCCAAGGTTCCGGTCGATGGCGCACTGGTCGACAACCCCTACAAGATGTGGTCGGACATCGACGCATCGCTGCCGGCGACCGCTATCTTGGCTTACGGCCCGCCGCCCACTTCGGGCACCCGCGATGCATTCGTCGAACTGGCGATGCATGCTGGCTGCGCCGAAACCGAGTTCTCCAAGGCGCTGGAAGCCGCTGGGGACGAAGCGGCCTTCGAAAAGTTCGTTGAAGAAGACTGCTCGCGTATGCGTCAGGACGGTCTCTTCGTCGAAGCTGGCGAAAACGACAACCTGATCGTTCAGCGCCTTGAGGCCGATGCAAATGCCGTGGGCATCTTCGGCTATTCGTTCCTGTATGAAAACCTGGACAAGCTGAAAGGGGTCAAGATCAACGGCGTTGCTCCTGACCTGGCCACTATCGGTTCGTTCGAATATCCGATCTCGCGTCCGCTCTACATCTACGTCAAGAACGCCCACCGTGGCGTGATCAAGGGGCTGAACGAGTTCGTCACGCTTTACGGCTCGGATGACATGATGGGCCCGGGCGGTGTTCTGTCCGAGCGCGGCCTGGTGGTACTTGCTCCTGAGGCTCTCACCGGGGTCCAGGATGCTATGGCAAACGCCGTCAACATGACTGCACCGGCGAACTAAGGCCTGAAGCACACATCCCGGGGGCGCTTGCACCCGGGATGTGGCATCATTGAAGGGGGTCGACGTGACCGGGCTCGCATTCCTAATTCTTTTCGTCGCGGTGATCGTCGGCTATGTCCTCAACCGGATTGCCGCGACGCAGATCAAGACAAACGGTGGTCGCCTCCATTCGCTTTCGGGTTTCCACGGCCTTTATTCCGCGCTGCTGGTTGGACTTCCGGGTATCATCGTCATTCTGCTCTGGATTGCCCTTCAACCAACGGTAATTGACCGTTCCGTCATGGCAGGGCTTCCTATCGGGTCATTGGAAGGGCTCGACACGGGTAGCGTTTCTCTCGTGCTGGCCGAAATCAAATCAATCTCTCGCGGTCAGGTATTCGGTACCCCGGCGGAGTGGAAGGTGGCCGCCGCAGAAGTGCTGACTAACCGCAATGCTGCCGCCAGTACGGCCCTAGTGGTTGTGATCGCTCTTATGTCTGTCGCACTGATCGCATTCTCTCGGTCGCGTGTGTCCTCCGAATTCCGCGCCCGGCAGGGTGTTGAGAAAATCATCCTCGGCTTGATGATCTTCTGCTCGACCATTGCAGTATTTACGACGATTGGCATCGTTCTGTCGCTGGTTTTCGAAAGCATCAAGTTCTTCCGATTGGTGCCGCTCAACGAGTTTCTTTTCGGCCTACGTTGGGAGCCGCAGATCGCCATTCGGGCCGATCAGGTTGCTGGTCAGGGTGCCTTCGGCGTGATCCCGGTCATCCTTGGATCAGTCGTGATCATGACTATCGCGCTGGTGGTTGCTGTCCCCATCGGGCTGTTTTCGGCAATCTATCTCAATGAGTTCGCGTCCAGGCGTGTGCGCAACTGGGTGAAGCCGACACTCGAGATTCTCGCCGGCGTTCCCACGATCGTCTATGGCTTCTTCGCAATTCTGGTGGTGGCTCCGTTTCTGCGCTCGACCGGGGCCAGCATCGGGCTTGACGTTTCGCCGAACACGGCACTGGCAGCCGGCCTTTGCATGGCAATCATGTTGATACCATTCATCTCGTCCTTTGCGGATGACGCGCTTGGGGCGGTGCCCCGTGCCTTGGTGGATGGCTCACTTGCACTGGGTGCGACGCGCGGCGAAACCATGCTGAAGGTTCTGTTCCCCGCGGCCATTCCCGGCATCGTCGGCGGCATCCTGCTGGCCGTCAGCCGTGCCATCGGCGAAACGATGATAGTCGTGATGGCAGCCGGGATCATCGCCAAGTTGACGATCAACCCACTAGACAGCGTGACGACTGTAACCCTGCAGATCGTAACCCTGTTGATCGGCGATACCGAATTCGACAATCCGAAGACCCTGGCGGCCTTTGCGCTTGGCTCACTGCTTTTCGTGATCACGCTATGCATCAACATCCTGGCGCTCCGCATCGTGCGGAAGTACCGCGAACAATACGACTAGGTGGCACACATGTCGGATACCACGCCTTCATCATCTGACCGCGTTGCCTTCGACTGGACCGCGCCGGACTATCAGGCCAGGGTCAAGAAGCGCCGCAGGAGCGAGCTCTGGCTAAAGACCGCTGGTCTCATCTCCATTTCCCTTGCCCTGGGGTTTCTTGCCCTGATGCTCGCGGCGCTGATGTCGACCGGCTACAAGGCCTTTACCCAGACCCACGTCACCATCGACGTACCGATCTCGTCGGAATTCGTCAGTAGCGAGGATATCTTCGGCAGCAACTGGCGGCGTGTCATGCAAGGCGCGGTGGCGGCGACGTTCCCGGATGTTCCCGAAGCCAGCCTCAAGGACGCCGGTGCGATCCTGTCGAACGGTGCACAGTTCAAGGTTCGCGACGCCGTGATTGCCGACCCGTCCCTGATCGGGAAGGTGCTGACCATCACCGTTCCGACCTCAGATCCGTTTGACCAGCTCGCCAAGGGCCTTGTGGATCGCGAGACGACTGAGGGCAGCCGCCGGGTCAATGACGTTCAGGTCGCCGCCTTCGATAAGCTCGAGGAAGAAGGGCGTGTCAGCTCCCCTTTCAACTTGGGTATGTTCACAAACCCGGACTCACGCTTTCCCGAGCTGGCGGGACTGCGCGGCGCCTTCATCGGGTCTGGCTACCTGCTTCTAGTGTGCTTTGCCATCGCCCTTCCGGTCGGCATCGGTGCCGCGATCTATCTTGAGGAATTTGCCCCCAAGAACCGGGTTAACGACATCATCGAGGTCAATATCAACAACCTCGCTGCCGTTCCATCCGTTGTTTTCGGCCTGCTGGCACTTGCGGTCTTTCTAAACTGGTTCGGCCTTGCACGCGGGTCGCCGTTCGTGGGGGGCCTGACGCTTGCCCTGATGTCGCTTCCCACGATCATCATCGCCACCCGTGGGGCGCTCAAGGCTGTTCCCCCGTCCATTCGCGAGGCTGCACTTGGGGTTGGTGCGTCCCGTCAGCAGGTCGTCTTCCACCACGTGCTCCCTCTAGCCATGCCTGGGGTGATGACTGGCACGATCATCGCCATGGCCGGAGCGATCGGGGAAACAGCGCCCTTGCTGTTGATCGGGATGAACGCATTCATGACTGCCGCTCCATCCACTCCGTTTGAAAGCGCCACCACGCTTCCGACCCAAATCTTCATCTGGGCCGACAGTCCCGAGCGCGGCTTCATAAGCCGAACCTCGGCAGCAATCCTGGTCCTGCTGACCATCCTCGTGTTGATGAATGGCCTTGCAATCTGGCTTCGTCGCCGGTTCGAACGCCGGTGGTAAGGGACCATGAACGACATGACACGCTCCGCCCTCGACACAGCCACCTCCGCCGGATCGAAGATCTCGGCTTCCGGGGTGCAGGTCTATTACGGCACCAACCACGCGCTGAAGGATGTCTCGGTCGAGATCCTGGACAAGGCGGTCACCGCCTTCATCGGGCCTTCGGGCTGCGGCAAGTCGACCTTCCTGCGCTGCCTGAACCGGATGAACGACACCGTCGCCTCGGCCCGGGTCGAGGGCAAGATCCTCCTGGAAGGCGAGGATATCTA
>JBOFFB010000413.1:0-7668 GCA_051648385.1 Allobosea sp. | reverse complement strand
TGATCATCAGCGCCGAGAGCCATCGCACCCAGGCCCTCAATCGTGAGGATGCGCAGGCGCGGCTGGTGGCACTGCTGAAGGAGGCCTCGATCCGCCCCAAACCCAGGATCGCGACCCGACCGACGCGGGCCTCAACCGTCAGGCGTGTGGATTCGAAGGTCAAGCGCGGTGCGATCAAGAAGGCGCGGGGTGGCAAGCCTTCGGATGATTGATCTGCAATTTGCCACCATCTGGTCGATAATGCAACCTATGAGTTTATATTAGCGTTTGTTTCACCATTTTATACAATCTTGACGGGCAATAAGTTCAGGTCCGTCACCATGTTCAGAACGCTCGGCGCAAAGCTGGCTGCCCCTTTTGCGCTTTTTCTGCTCCCGATTGCCTTCTTGCTGCATTTTCTGGTTGGCACCCATGAGCGCAGCATCGCGACTGCGCGCAACGAGCTATCAGGCTTGCCCAGCATCGACGCGGCACTGGAGCTGTCCAATGCGCTGGTGGGATGGAATGGCCCCAATCAGACCGAAGCAGTCCATCGGGCGGCGGCGCATGCTGCTGTCATCTTTGGGCGCGACGCGGCGCGATGGCCGGAGCACGCGCACACGCGCGCATGGTTGTCGGCCGGGGCGGCGCTAACCGCAGAAGTGCTGGCGCGCGACGCGGCCACGCCAGCAGAAGCTGTAAAACCGTTGGCAACGTTGACAATGTTGATACAGGCGGTCGCCGATGCTTCCGAACTGATCCTCGATCCTGATCTTGATACGTACTATCTGATGGACGCGCTGATCAATCACCAGCCAGCGGCGCTCGCTGCCATCGCAACACTTAAGCGGGAAGTGGTTGAATTGTGGGCCAATGGGGCCAGCGGAGACTCTGTCATCCGCCAGACAGAGCCATACCGACAGGTGCTGGCGTCCGCGTTTGGACATCTCCAGCGCAACTACAACGCGCTGATGCGCTACAACTCGGTACGAGGGATGCCACCCAAGATCGAACTGGTGGTCAATCGCTATTTCGGTTCGCTGAAAGTGATCGAACATGACCCGCTGGACGAGCCGGTGCGTGGCGAGGCATTGTTCCAGGCTGGCCTGATCGAGGCGCTCAATGCAAGAACCTCGCTGTCGAAACACCTTACGGTGCTGCTGCAGGCCCGTATCGAGAGGATAACCTCCGAGCGCAACCAGCAGATCACCATCGCGCTTGCGATGTTCGCCTTTGCAGCGGGAACAATGCTGCTGCTGGTGGTGGCGCGGATCATCAGGCCAGTGAAGCAACTCACTCATGTCATGCGTTCGCTGGCCGGGGGGAATGTCGACGTCCAGCCTGCCGTCTTGGCGCGGGGTGACGAGGTCGGTGACATGAGCCGTGCCGTGCTGGTGTTCAGGGACAATGCCATTCTCAAGCAGGCGCTTGAGGCGCGCGCGCGCAAGGATGCCGCCCTGATCGCGCTGAACGCCGCCACCCTTCAACGGGCCGAACGCATTGCCGGCATGGGCAACTGGCGGCATGACTTCGAATTGCAGACGACCACCGCCTCACCATCGTTCTACGACCTGTTGGGCTTTGAAGACACGCATGGCCCGCCGCGCTTTTCGAGCGTGCTGGAGCGGACCGACGAGGCCGACCGCAACGCCCTGCGCAACCTGTTGGGCGCTGGGCTCGAGGCCTTGACGCCGGTGGAAGGGGTCATCCGCTACGATCACCCCAGGCACGGCAAGCGCCATCTTCGCGTGATTATCGAAACCGAAAAGAACCGATCTGGACAGGCTGTGAGCATTGTCGGTGTGGTGCATGACATCACAGCGCTCAAGGACAACGAGCTGAAGCTTGCCGCGCGTTCCGAGGCATTGGCCGAGGCGCAGGCCATGGGCCGCATCGGCAACTGGTCATGGCGGTTGGGGGACAGCCATATCAACTGGTCGCGTGAGGTCTACCAACTTCTCAAGCTGGAAATCATGCCGCAAGGCCCGCGCCGCGCCGATGTGCTTGCGCGTTGCAAGGGTGAAGGCGCGCGGGCGCTGCTCGATGCGGAAGCCGAGGTGATGCGCACGCGAGGGGTCAAGGCCGTCGACGTCACCATTCAACGCGGTGATGGCTCGCTGGCCGATTTCACTATCACCAGCAAGGCCGAACTCAACGCACAAGCGGCCGTGATCGGCGTGTTCGGAACAATCCAGGATATTTCCGAGCGCAAGAATTCCGAGCGCGAACTTGAGAAGCTGGCCTACTATGATCCGCTGTCGGGTCTTGCCAATCGTGCGCTGTTTCAGCGTGCCATTCAACGTGCGGTGGAAGACAGTGTCCGCGATAACCGCGGCGGTGCATTGCTGATGCTCGATCTGGATCGTTTCAAGGAGGTCAACGACAGCCTTGGTCACCAGGCAGGTGATGAGTTGCTGGTGAAGGTGGCCGAGCGACTGACGCGGATTCTGGCGAGCAACGCTTTTCTGGCGCGTCTCGGCGGTGACGAGTTTGCGGCCATTCTGATGGGTTGCGACAAGGCCGACGCTGGCGCGATCGCGCAAAGAATCATCAACGCACTCGGCGAGCCGATACGTCTCAGCATGGGCGAGGTGTCGATCGGCACTTCGATCGGAATTGCAATGATGCCGACCGATGGTGCCAGCGCTGACGAACTGATGGGCCATGCCGATCTTGCACTCTACCGGGCCAAGGAGAGCGGCAGGGCCTGCGCAGAGTTTTTCAGTATCGCGTTTTCGGACATCGCCCAGGACAAGATCAGGCTGGCGCGCGACCTGTCGCAGGCCATCAGCAATGATCAGGGCCTGTACCTTGTCTATCAGCCGCAAGTGGACCTTTCCTCGGGCGCTGTTACGGGCTTCGAGGCCCTCGTGCGCTGGGAACATCCAGAGCGGGGCAATATACCTCCGTCCGAGTTCGTGCCGGTTGCTGAAAGCTCCAAATTGATCTGCGATCTGGGGCTCTGGGTGGTTCGCGCCGCGTGCGCCCAGGTCAAAGCCTGGCGTGACGATGGGCATCCGCTGAGGGAGGTGGCCGTCAATGTCTCGGCGGCCCAGTTCTGGTTCTCGGAGCTGGAAGATGACATCGAGGCGGCGTTGCGCGAGGCCGATATACCGCCGACGCTGCTGTGCATCGAAGTGACGGAAAGTGTGTTTGCACGCGACGCAGAGGGCAGGGTGCGCAAGGCGCTGGACTATCTGGGTGGTCTGGGCGTGAAGCTTGCACTTGATGATTTCGGCACGGGTTATTCGTCGCTCGCCTATCTCAATCGTTTTCCGTTCGACAAACTCAAGATCGACCGCATGTTCATTGACCATGTGGATCAGCATCCCGAGCGTCTGAAGCTGCTCCAGGGCATCGTCAGCATGAGCAAGGCTTTGGGCAAGCGTACCATTGCCGAGGGTGCGGAACGCCTGGCGGAGGTCGACATCCTGAGAGTGCTCGGATGTGACATGGTACAGGGTTACGTTTACGCGCGCCCGATGAGGGCCGAACTTGTCCAGGAAAAGGCGGCCGAGCTGGAGGCGCTTGCATTTGCCCGGATTGATGCTGCGGCATGAAAAAAGCGGGCCCGATGTCGTTTAGATCATCCCGCATTGAGATGGAATCCATCTCAATCCGGAAAGATGATCGATTATAATAGGATAGAGCATTGCGTTCTCACAAAACCGGGACCCGCTTTTGTGCGCAACGCTCCTGACACCGGGCCCTTCTTGCGGAACCCGCTCGGGGACGGGTGGGGTGGGAACGTGACCGGGCCCCGCAATCTGCAAGTTCTCTGTCCTCGGGCACCACGCAGGTGCTCGTCCGGCTGTGGATTTTGTCAGCGCGACGCGATCTGTGGCCCGGCGACACCGCCCAGCGCCACCCAGCCGATACGGTCCTGGCTTTCGCGCTTGACGTAGACATATCCGGTCTGGTGCCAGGGCAACACGGCGTTGCGCTTGTTGTCGAGAATGAAGTCACCCTTGTCGGTGCGCAGCATCAGCACGGCATGGCCGGCATTTTCCTCGTCGATCACGACAACAACACGCAGGGCGCGGCGCGGGATGCCCGCCTCGACCAAGCGCTTGCGCTTGATGTTGACGTATTCCTCGCAGTCGCCGCGACCATCTTCGGCCATGTCCCAGCGTTCTACGACGCCCCAGTGATCCATGTCGGTGACCGGATCGATCTCCTTGTTGACCTTAGTGTTGATGCCAGTGACGGTGCGCCAGAGTTTCGGGTTCAGATCGATCTTTTCCGGTTCTGAAGCATCGACGGCGCATTCAGAGGCATACGCTTTGGTGCCGCAGAACTGCACCCAGCCGATCGGCGGGCGCGTGTCACCCGAGCGGGCCACATCGAGGCTGGTCGCCGGTGACAAAGCCCCGGTTGTCATCGGGCCCGTTCTCTGGCCCTGCGCTTCGGCACCCGGCGTTGTTCCCATGATGACCAGTGCTGCCGAGGCTGCCTTGATCCACCCATTGGTAAGCCCATGCTTCTTTGGCATGTGATCTCTCCTGTCCCTGTCCACGGGTTTGGAGATCGCATGGGGTTTTGCTCAATCGCCTGAGAATAATACCTCGCATTTTATGCAATCAGCGGCGGAAAGGCCTGTTCGGCGCCCTTCATCAGTTCAGCGTGAATGGCGTGTTGTGTCGGGTCGTTCAAATTGTCTGCAATCATTTCAGACTTGGACAGGCAGTGGGGTTGCGCACGATGAGCCGCCATGTCCAGATGATGACGGCGTTCTTCCGACCACCGAGGCAACATGACACCGATTGTTCTGATCACCGGGGGCAGTCGGGGCATTGGTGCTTCTTGTGCGCGTCTGGCGGCCGCACAAGGTTATGATGTCGCCATCAGCTATCGCTCCGAGCGGGATGTGGCGGAGCAACTCGCTGCGGACATTGCCTCATCAACCGGACGGCGTGTGGTGGCCATTCAGGCTGACATGGCACGCGAGGCTGATATCACGCGGCTGTTCGCCGAACTTGATCAGCGGCTCGGGCGCCTGACCCATCTTGTCAACAATGCTGGTGTCACCGGCAAATCGGGACGGCTTGATGCAACCGAGCCCGCCGTGATCCGCGATTGCATCGACGTCAATGTGACGGGCGCCATTCTTGTCGCGCGCGAGGCGGCAAAGCGGATATCGACGCGCCATGGCGGAACGGGCGGGGCGATGGTCAACATCTCCTCAGTGGCGGCCCGGATCGGCAGTCCGTTCGAGTATGTCTGGTATGCGGCCTCGAAAGGCGCGATCGATGCCTTCACGCTTGGACTTGCCAAGGAACTCGCCTTGGACGGCGTGCGCGTCAATGCGGTTTCGCCGGGCATGGTGATGACGGACATCCATGAACGCAGCACGGGCGATGTCGCGCGCATTGAACGCATCCGGCCAAATATCCCGATGCAGCGCATCGGCGAACCGGACGAGATCGCAAGGACCGTGATGTTTCTGTTATCGGATGCGTCGAGCTACACGACCGGTGCCATCGTCGATATCAGTGGCGGGCGGTAGTCAAGCTCACAGATCGATCTGTTCGATGGTCTCGACCTTGAAGGCCTGCCGGAACTCGACGGCATAGCCACCCTCAAATTTGCGCATCACGCGTGCCTGGGTTTTCCCGAGCACGACGAGGTCGGTAATCATCAGCTTGATGTCGGCGCTGAATGCCGCACCGGACAGGGACATGTCGAGCATTTTTACCGGCAGCTGTTGACCATCGGGGAGTGTCAACATGATGCGCGACAGTTTGGGCTGGATGCGATCGTGGCGACGATCTTCGGGAAGCCCCAGTGCCGCGCGATTGGCTAGCCAGGTCAGTTGGGCCGCCAGCTTCTCGCGCTTGCGGCTTGTTGCCATCACCGTCATGCCGAAACCATCAGCCGTGAGGCGGGCGATGTCGCCTTCGACGCGGCCGATATGTTCAAGATAGACGATAACCCGGTCGCCGATCTTGCCCTTGACCGGGGCTGTCAGCAGCAGGCCGCCAACGGACATGTCGACGCTCTGGCACGGAAACTCGGTGCGGTTCGGCAGCATGTAACGCCCGAGCAAAGCGACGCGCACGCGGGCATGCCTGCGACGTTCGATGGGGCGTGAGGCGAGTTTGGGTGCTGCCGACATCTCAAAACGGTCATGAATGTTAATTTCCAGAACCCTAACCGGTCGCTGGTTAACCATGCATTACGTTGAGATCAGTTTCGCGAAGTATATCAAGCAAATATGGTCAGACCCGCCCGCCAGGCAGCAGCGTGAACTGCGAACGGCGCTCCTCAGCCGAGTTTCTATTTTCGGAATTGCTGCGACGCAGACCGGATGGCCAGATGATTCGCATTGACCGGATTTCGGTGGAGACAATCCTGTCGTGGCCGAGCCAGCCGGGCAGCATGACCGGGCTCAATGCGCCCATGACCCGTTCATGGGTCTTGCCGCGGTGGCGAAGCGGCAGCACCAGCAATTCCAGATCACCTGTGTCACCGCGGTCGGTACAGACGCTGATTCCGGTGATCGCGCCTGCGCTGTCATCCATCACGGCATCAGTCATGCGCGACAACTCGACGCGGGTCGCCGCGTCGGGCCAGAGCGACGAAAACGGTCGGTCCTTGAGTTCGCCGCCGAAGGTCGCACATAGCCGCGTTCCCGCCAGCCGGAATGTCAGGCCTGCCAAAGTGTTCTCCAATATGAACGTGTCGAGCAATGCCTTACGCACCGCGCCCGGCTCAATCTCACCGCGTTCAGGAGCGGAGCGTGAGCCACGCAGTTGGTCCCAGTATTGGAAAATCAGGCTTGTAGACGTGGTCTTCATGGCTCGTCCGTTGTCGGTTCAGATGCGCAAACGCGTTGTGGCTCCGAAGTGACCCATCGCGGTGCCGATCTGGCACAGCGGGCAAGGACGCCCCGGACGTTTGCTTTCCGTCAGCGATAACTATGCCGATCTGCTGGGGTTTGGTGGGTAACCCTTTGTTAACCTTAACAAGGAGTTGACGTTGCCAGCCGAGCCTTGCAGTGGGATCAAGGTGTCACACGGCTTCCTGGCGTTGCGGACTTCACTCCTTCGCATCATGCCGGGCACACTCAAGGGTGGCGCAGGCGTGACCGGGCTCCAAGCGGGACCCAACCGGTCATGACGGATTTGCCAAACCGGGGAGGTTGCGGACCACGCAATCTCCCCTTTTTTTTGCTCGACACATTTGCGGTGTCCCAGGCCTTGCGGCGAGCACGGCGATCAGCAATCGTCATGTCCATGAATATGCCAGATGATCTGCACCCCAGAGGTGAGCCATTCCCGCGTAGTCCCTTTCCGGGACTGGGGCCGCCCGAGACGCCAAAGCGCGAACCGATCTTCAATCTGCCAGGCATTATCGTGGCTGTGATTGGGGTGCTGGTTGCTATCCATCTTTCGCGGCTGGTGCTGAGTTTCGAGCGGGATCTTGCGATTCTCGCCGAGTTTGCCGTGGTGCCTGCGCGGTTTGCGCTCGAACTGGGCTGGCTGGACCAGGCTCGTATCGTGCAGGACACTCTGTTGGGCCTGAGCGGGCAGGTGGCATCGGAGCGAATGGCGGTGGCGCGCTATTTCCTCGATGGGGCAGGGCCGCGTTGGTGGAGTCTGCTGAGCTATGGCCTGCTTCATTCCGGCACGGCGCATATCGTCATGAACACCATTTGGCTGGCGGTTTTCGGCAGTCCGCTGGCGCGGC
>JBOFFB010000412.1:0-10911 GCA_051648385.1 Allobosea sp. | reverse complement strand
TCTGCCGCCGAAGGTGAACGTGTCGCTCACCACATTGTTCCGCAAAAGCTGATGGGTCAGATTGGACGGATCATGGTGATCTCGCCGGTCCGCGAGGCCACACGGACCTCGAAAGGTGCCCCGCGCCGATAGGCGGTATAGCGGAACACCCGCCCGCCGCATTCGCGGATCGAGATGTTGCGGAAGCCTTGCGAGGCAATGATTTCTGCGCCCTCCCCGCAACTGATCGGGCCATAGCCCTGCGGCTCCTGATAGCGCGGAGGCTCGGCATAACGCGGCGGGCGATAGCCGCGCTCATGCGGCGGTGGCGGCAAATTGGGATTGTAATAGGGCACACCAGGCGGGCTATAATACTGCGCCTGGGCGGGCAAAACTGCGAGTGCTGTTGCAACTGCTGCAGCCGCGACCAGAAATACCGATCGAACTTTCATGCTGACATGCTCCTGTGTCGTGCCCCACTTTGCAGCATTGTATCGCGCGTGGCGCAGATGGCAAACCGGAACGCATGGGAGCGCTGGATTGTCCGGTCTTTCCTGAAGACAAGGCGCTCGCAGTGCGGCGCCCGCCCGGCCATCAGGCCTTCTTGAGAAACTCCGTGCGCAGCACCAACCCCTTCACCTTCTCGACGCGGCACTCCACCTCGGCCGGATCATCGGTGAGGTGGATTCCGCGCACCATCGTGCCGCGCTTCAGCGTCACCGAGGTGCCCTTGACCTTGAGATCCTTGATCAGCGTGACGTTGTCGCCCTCGCTCAGCACCGCGCCATTGCTATCCCGCGTTTCCACATACATCTCCTGTGATTTGGCTGTGGAGGCGGAATCGGCGCTTTGGCGCGTGCGGGCAATCCGTCCGGCGGGGCGAGTTTGGGCCTCAAGGCCAGTCATGATGCAACGTAAAGTGTTTTGGCAGGAAGGGGCCCTCTTGGTCTCTCCCCACACCAGTGCCGCAGTCATGGTTGGACTTGACCAGACCATCCACAGACGCCGCTGCCCTACGTATTTGGCATGTAGAGGTCGGTGCAAGCTGTCCTATGCAGGTAGTGAACAAAGTGAAATGGCCAACACGCAACAACGACGTTAGAATTATGCTCTTTATTTGTCCCAGTTCTCTGGCGATTTTTGCGTATCGCGACCGTCAGGTTCCTTTGCGACGCCTTTGTAAGGCCCCTCAGATTGCTTAACTGCCATCAAATGTCCAGTGTTTTCGTCGCGTTTTTGCCACGTCCCGTCAGGCCGTTGAAATTGCGTCCTGCCGCTAACGGCACCGCGCCTAAATCCATCACCAGTATTTTTAGCCATTTTGAACCCTTTCAGTTATCTTAGCGCTATAATTTTGGTAATGATTAAACAACTATCCCGGTAACGGCTCCGCACGTGTCGCAACTAAGTTCCTCGCCGTTTCTGACAAGCGTAAAGTTGCCGCAATTGCCGCAGCTGTCACCGGTGTATCCAATTTTATTGACGTATCGAAACACATCGCGTGAAGGATCATAACGCCTCACTGCTTCCAGGATCCGACGCTCAACGCCTAAACTAATTGCCAAGTCAATCGACGACCTAGTATCACCGGCAGGTACGTCGGGCACCAAAAGAAAATGCGCAAAAACATTTGCTTGCCATTCTGCCGATCTTTCCTCGGGCGGTGCAGTGCGCCTATTCGTTCCCGGTTCCGAGTAGTGCAACGTTTGATGGCCGTGCAGCATCATATGTCCGAGTTCATGAGCTACAATGTAACGATATTCGGGCTCGCCAATTTTGGCGTATTTCCAAACGTCCTCGTTTATATGGAGAGTGATTGGTGAAAACGTCACATATGCAAGCGGTCCAGATGATTGATCTTTCAAGAAAACCAATCGTATCAATTCTTTCGAGTTCGCTTGCCACGCTTCAAAAGCCCTAACAGGGCAGAACTGACCATTGACGATTGCCGATATCGATGACCGAAACGTCCGAGCAATGCCCTGCAAGCTACGGGCTGTCCGATATTCTACCCAAGCATCAGGAAGCGTAGCCATCTCAACTGCACCCAGTCGTGCTGCCACACGTGTCGCACTTCAGACACGTGCCGTTCCTCACGAGTGTGAAGTTGCCGCACTCGCCGCATGAGTCGCCGGTGTAGCCTTTCATCTTGGCTTCGGCGCGGCGGTCGGCGGTTTTCACGTCTGGCGCACTGAACCCGAGCTTCGCCATTTCCGCTTCGCCCAACACAACTTCTTCCGGCTTCAGCGCATTCGCCCCGGCAAACGCATAAACCGTTGCGCCGCCGATGCTGGCGAGGTCGTTGGAGCGCACGAGAAGGGGCTTGCCGTCAGCGCCGCCGGGGATCGCCATCAAGTTGGTCGGCTTGCCGCGCATCAGTCCTTTGGAGACGATGCGGTCGGCGGCAGGCGGTGCAGCTGAAGCCGTCATGTCCGGATCGTTGGTGGAAAGCGCATCGAAGCGCGCCTCCTCTGGCGAGACATGGGCGAGGTCGTAGCGGCCAAGATAGCTGATGGCGAGTTCGCGGAAGATGTAGTCGAGGATCGAGGTCGCGTTCTTGATCGCCTCGTTGCCCTGCACAAAACCTGACGGCTCAAAGCGGGTGAAGGTGAACGCGTCGACATATTCTTCCAGCGGCACGCCGTATTGCAGGCCGAGTGAGACAGAGATGGCGAAGTTGTTGATCAGCGCACGCAGCGCCGAGCCTTCCTTGTTCATGTCGATGAAGATCTCGCCGAGGCGGCCATCATCATATTCGCCGGTGCGCAGGAAGACGGTGTGCCCGCCGACCTTGGCCTTCTGGGTGTAACCCTTGCGGCGCGTCGGCAGCTTCTCCTGCTCGCGGTTGCGCTCGACGCGCTCGATGATGCGCTCGACGATCTTCTCGGAAAGCGCGGCGGCCTTGGCGGCTGCGGGCAGCGCCATGATCGCCTCGATGGCGTCGTCCGCATCCTCGTCCTCATCGGCGATGAGGGCTGAGTTCAGCGGCTGCGAGAGCTTGGAACCATCGCGGTAGAGCGCGTTGGCCTTCAGCGCCAGGCGCCAGGACAGCATGTAGGCGTTCTTGCAATCCTCGACGGTGGCCTCGTTCGGCATGTTGATGGTCTTGGAGATCGCGCCCGAGATGAAGGGCTGGGCTGCCGCCATCATGCGAATGTGGCTTTCCACCGAGAGATAGCGCTTGCCAAGACGACCGCACGGATTGGCGCAATCGAACACTTTGTAGTGCTCGAGCTTGAGGAAGGGCGCGCCTTCCAGCGTCATCGCACCGCAAACATGGACATTTGCGGCATCGATGTCGGCCTTGGAGAAGCCAAGATGGGCGAGCAGATCGAACGACACGTCGTTGAGCTTCTCAGGCGGGACCTTGAGTGTACCGGTGAAGAAATCTTCGCCAAGCGTCCATTTGTTGAAGACGAACTTGATATCGAAGGCGCTCTTCATGCCATTTTCAACAGCTTCGATCTTCTCAGGCGTGAAGCCCTTGGCTGCCAGCGTGGTGTGGTTGATGGCAGGACCCTGTGCAATTGAACCATGGCCAATGGCGTAGACTTCCATTTCGGCGAGCTGCGCCTCGGAATACCCAAGGCTGCGCAGCGCGTCAGGAACGGCGCGGTTGATGATCTTGAAATAGCCGCCACCGGCGAGCTTCTTGAACTTGACCAGTGCAAAGTCGGGCTCGATGCCGGTCGTATCGCAGTCCATCACGAGGCCGATCGTGCCGGTTGGCGCGATCACAGTGGCCTGTGCATTGCGGAAGCCATGCTTCTCGCCAAGCGCGAGGGCATTGTCCCAGGCGATCTTGGCACGTTCGACAAGGATCGGCTCCGGGCATGAAGCATGATCGAGCGGCACCGGTGCCACCGACAGGCCCTCATAGCCGGTCGCCTCGCCATAAGCAGCGCGGCGGTGGTTGCGCATCACGCGCAGCATGTGCTGGGTGTTGGTCTTGCCATCGGCATCCTTGATGACTGCGCCGGGGAAAGGCCCTTGCTCCATCGCCATCTCGGCGGAGGTGGCATAGGCAACGCCGGTCATGATCGCGGTCAATGCGCCGCCAAGCGCCCTGCCCTCGTCCGAGTCATAGCCAAGGCCCATGGTCATCAGGAGGCCGCCGATGTTGGCATAGCCGAGGCCAAGCGTGCGGTACTGGTAGGACAGTTCCGCGATCGGCTTCGACGGAAACTGCGCCATCATCACCGAGATTTCGAGAACCACGGTCCACAGGCGGCACAGGTGCTCGTAACCGGCGTGGTCGAAAGCCTTTGCGCCACGATCATAGAACTGCAGCAGGTTGGCCGAGGCCAGGTTGCAGGCCGTATCGTCGAGGAACATGTATTCCGAGCATGGATTGGACGCGCGGATCGGCCCAGATGCCGGGCAGGTGTGCCAGTCATTCATGGTCGAATTGAAGTGCAGGCCGGGATCGGCGGAGGCCCAGGCGGCGTAGCCGATCTTTTCCCAAAGGTCGCGGGCCTTCAGCGTCTTCATCACCTTGCCGGTGGTGCGGGCCGTCAGGTGCCAGTCACCATCGTTCTCGACGGCGCGCAGGAAGTTGTCCTTGATCGAGACCGAGTTATTGGAGTTCTGGCCAGCAACCGTGTTGTAGGCTTCTGAGTCCCAATCGGTGTCGTAGGTGTCGAACGAGATTTCCGAGTAGCCTTGCTTGGCAAACTGGATGACGCGTTTGATATAGTTGTCTGGCACCATAGAACGGCGGGCGAGCTTGATTTCCTTCTTCAGGACCGGGTTCTTTTCCGGATTGAAGCAATCATCGCCGGGGCCGTCGCAGTTGAGGCAGGCCTTCATCACGGCCTTCATGTGCTTCTGCACGATCTTGGAGCCGGTCACGAGCGCGGCGACCTTCTGCTCCTCGCGCACCTTCCAATCGATGTAGGTCTCGATGTCCGGATGGTCGGCATCAACTACCACCATCTTGGCGGCGCGGCGGGTGGTGCCGCCCGACTTGATCGCGCCGGCTGCCCGGTCACCGATCTTGAGGAAGCTCATCAGGCCTGAAGAGCGGCCACCGCCGGCAAGGCGCTCGCCATCACCGCGCAGGGCGGAGAAGTTGGAACCCGTGCCCGAGCCATACTTGAACAGGCGCGCCTCGCGGACCCAAAGGTCCATGATGCCGCCCTCGTTGACGAGATCGTCGGCCACGCCCTGGATGAAACAGGCATGGGGCTGGGGGTGCTCGTAAGACGACTTCGACTTGACCAGCTTGCCAGTCTGCCAGTCGACATAGAAGTGACCCTGGCTCGGACCATCGATGCCGTAAGCCCAATGCAGGCCGGTGTTGAACCACTGCGGCGAGTTCGGCGCGACCATCTGCTGGGCCAGCATGAAGCGCAGTTCGTCATAGAAGGTCTGCGCGTCGGCCTCGGTGGTGAAATACTTGCCCTTCCAGCCCCAGTAGGTCCAGCAACCGGCAAGGCGGTCAAACACCTGCTTGGACGAGATTTCGGAGATGAAACGCTTGTCTTCCGGCAGCTTGGCCAGCGCCTTGTCGTCGGGCACGGAACGCCACAGGAACGACGGCACGTCGTTTTCCTCGACCTTCTTCGTTGCGGCAGGTACGCCAGCCTTGCGGAAATACTTCTGTGCCAGAACGTCAGAAGCCACCTGGCTCCACGTCTCTGGAACCTCGACGCCATCGAGGCGGAACACGATCGAACCGTCCGGATTGCGAATCTCGCTGACAGTCTCGCGGAAGGCAATGCTTGCATAAGGCGACTGGCCGGAACTGGTGAAACGACGTTCGATCTTCATTGTCTTCTTCCCTTGGAATTCCGCCGACAAATAGTCGGCCCGCACCAATGCCGTGCGGCTCAAGTTTCGCCCTGTTGTGATGCCCCTGTCGGCGACCGGTTTGTTCCGGTGCTTCTATGGTATCGTCTGACCGCAAATCTCGCAGCGCTTCCGGCCCGATCACAGCGGCTGTACAGAGCCGTCTTGCGTAACGCTTGGGTTAGAAGAACGTTCAAGCCTGTCCGGTGCTTTCGCACCAGTCACGCTGCGGACAACGCGACCATCAAAAGGTACGCCCAATGTGGCGCTTGCGTCAAGGTTTTGTACTTGGCACATGCCGAAACTACTACATCTTGTGTGGCACTGTGGATGGTGGGGATAACTTTCAAAGGCGGCCGCTAAGCTTCGGAAAAGCCTGATGGAATCGCCGTCAGAACTCGAGGATGCAACAGCATCAGCCAGTGAAAAGGAATTTTCAGTGCTGCCCGTCGCAGCAAATCATGGTTAACAAGACATAAATGTCACGGCTTGCGGCGGCATCACAAGAGCCGTCGTTCAAGCGTTTGAAAAGCCAAGAAAAAGCCACGTTTGGACACCTAACCATACAAAATCTGGATGACCGAATCATGACGAACTGCTGCGCGAGCCTGGGATCGAGCTTGTGACGTGGTGCAGTCATCCGATGTTGAGACAACGATTGATTCTCATGTGGACCGACTCGCAATCTGGCAGCCAACCGGCTGCGAAGCGGCGTCTCTGCCATGCGCATGCCATGCGCGCGGTCCGCAACGTAGTCCTCGGGGTCACTGCTGGACATGCTGCCGACAGACCGGCATAACGACAGCACAATTTCAGGACTGCGCCACCATTCACGGTCAGCAGTTCGCCAGAACATCCAGGCGAGGCCTTCATGAAGACGTTCTTTCTGCAATTCTTCACGTGGTGGAATGGGCAGACCATGGGCACGCGCTTCCACACATGGCGGCACGGTGAGCGGGTCGGGCAAGATGCCCTGGGAAATGTCTACTACCGTTCCAATGGTCGCAAGATCGATCCGGCGCTCGGTCACGAGCGTCGTTGGGTCGTCTACAACGGTATCGCCGAAGCTTCCGGCGTGCCGGCCGGCTGGAATGGCTGGTTGCACCACACGGTGGACGTTGCGCCATCAGAAGAAAGCTACGAGCCGCGCGAATGGCAACAGGCACATCAACCAAACATGACAGGAACCGCCCTCGCCTATCGCCCGAAAGGCTCTGCCGTGAACACGTCAGCGCACCCGAAAAGCGAAGGCACGTATCAGCCGTGGAAGCCGAAAGGTTGAGTGCGGCCTTCTTGCTGACGCTGTCGGCGCGTTGAATTCAGCTTTGTTCGCAGGCAAGACCAGCCACCAGCATCATTCCGATTCGCACGAGACCAGCGCATGCTTCGCTTCTTCTCCTCACTAGGCCTCGGGGTCGCACTGTCCGCAGCCATGCTTGGTAACGCGTTGGCTGATCGTATTCGAAATCCGGTTGCCGTTTTTTCGGGTCTCGACAAGATCACGGGGCGGATTATCGCATTCGAAGTCAACATAGACGAAACGGTACAGTTCGGCTCGCTGCAGATCACCCCTCGCATCTGCTGGACCCGGCCTGCGACGGAGCAACCGCAAACAACCTCTTTCGTAGAGGTCGACGAGGTCGGCCTGAGCAATGACTACCGCCGCATCTTCTCTGGCTGGATGTATGCGGCCAGCCCCGGACTGCACGGCGTTGAGCATGCCATCTATGATGTATGGGCTACTGACTGCAAAGGCGGCACCACCATCATAGCGGAGCCACGTGAGCCAAGCGCTGCCGATGTTCCTGCTGAAATCCGTCGTGAACGTGCAACACCCACGCCCCGTGCGCAGCCGCGCCCTGCCGCTCAGCCTGCTGATGGACGTATCGACGTCAGGCCGCCGCAAGGCGTGCCGGTTGCGCCGCAGCAGCCCTCGCAGCGCTTTTTTCCGACAACGCCGCAACCAGGGCGCGGGGTACTCCTTGAACGTGGCACCGGCTCAGACCGGTAAACGGTTCAGATTGGCGCGCACTGATACCAACAGCTATTGGGTTTGACCGATAGTTTCGTTGGCAAGCGCGACCGCGCGCCCGAGCCGGTGCGAGCAATTCATCATCTCTGACGGGTCAAAGATGATGACCTCTGGTATGAATTGCGCGTCGGTTTTGGGGGCAAACGATACCTGCAAACGTGTTGAGCGATTGTCATCCATGTTGGGATGGGTCCGACTTCAGTTTGGATTGATCTCACTGCCGCTAATAGCCGACAGAGCCTGCATGCCGGTCATGGCTTCCCCGCAGCGCGCCCAGTCCGCCATGCCGTTCTCCAGCGCAAGAACAAGCATGGCTTGATAGTCGGCGCGTTCGATCTCGCGCGTGCCGAACTGCGAGAGGTGCTCCGTCTGGAATTGTGTATCCAGCAACATGAAGCCAGCCACTTTCAAACGTGCGACCAGATGCACCAATGCAACCTTTGATGCATCGGTACGGGTGTGGAACATGCTTTCGCCAAAGAAGACACGCCCAAGCGCAACGCCGTAGAGCCCACCAACCAGCACTCCGTTCTGCCAGGTTTCGACCGTGTGTACATGCCCCATCCGGAAAAGTTCGCCGTAAAGCGTCCTGATGCGTCTGTTGATCCATGTCTCTCCGCGCCCGGCGCGCGCGGCCGCGCAGCCATCAATCACCTGTTCGAAAGCGCTGTCTGTGCAGACTTCAAAAACGTCTTGCCGCACGGTGCGTGACAACCGCCTGGATACATGAAAGTCATCGAGCGGAATGATGCCGCGCATTTCGGGATCAACCCAGAAAATGCCAGGATCGTCTACACCTTCCGACATTGGAAACACGCCGGCAGCGTAAGCTCGCAGCAATATCTCCGGAGTGATCTTGACGCGCATGCCAACAGGTATCCAAGGGTCAGGGAGAAGACAGAAAATCGAGAAATCGATACTGCCAAAGACGACTTTATTTCACCATATACTTGGGTTATAGCCTTGTGGTCAAAGGACATGATTTCAGGCGGAGATACATGTCCAAGCTGTCCGCTTGCAAGAGTGCGCGCGGGCAAATTGTGGCGTCGGAATAGCGCGACCATACGCTCCGACATGAAGCCTCGTCGAGTGCCCCGGCCAGATTGTGTCGGCCAGCCTCCCGCAGATAGTCAGTCCAATCGATGTCGAACATTACATCTCGCAGCAGTGCTGCGTTGTTGTCCGTTGCGTTTAGCGTCAGCCCTGTTCTCGCTTCAGAAGCTGATGTAATGCGCCCGGCTGAACCGCAGATGGTTGAGCTGTCAAGCCAAGCCGGGGCTGCGGCCAACCGTGACACGGAAGTGTCGCTCCGGAACAAACTGCCCGCAAATGCCCATAGCGCTGGTGCAGGAGCCATCCTCACACAAACCAGCTCAGTCCGGACCTCATGCTTTCCGGGGCGCCTGAACGCTGTCCTGCGCGATATTTCCGGTCATTTTGGCCGCGCGGTTGTTGTCACATCGGGCCACAGGGGCGGCGGTCGCAGGGGCTCGTATCACCACAAGTGTCAGGCAGCCGACATACAGATCGCCGGTGTTTCACCATCTGCCATTGCGCGCTACGCCCGCAGCCTGAGCGCGGTTGGCGGGGTCGGCACCTATGGACACACGCGCTCTGTCCATGTCGATGTGGGTGATCGGGTGTTCAGCTGGTATGGCAACCGCCGCCGCAGCGCCATGCTAGGAGGCTCGGGCTGCTGCCAGACTTGCACTGCCATGGCGTCTGCCAGTGGCAAGCCTCGCTTCGAGGCTGTCTGCACCGGCTGAACCCTACATCCGGAATACGCCAAATCGTGTTTCGGGTATCGGTGCATTCAAGCAGGCCGAGAAGGCAAGGCCGAGCACGCGGCGGGTCTCGGATGGCAGGATGATCCCGTCATCCCAGAGCCTTGCTGTCGCGTGATACGGGTTGCCCTCGGTTTCATACTGGTCGCGAACAGGGGCCTTGAAAGCCTCTTCCTCATCCGCGTTCCAGGTCTTGCCTGCAGCTTCGAGATTGTCACGGCGCACGGTAGCCAGAACACTGGCCGCCTGCTCGCCACCCATGACGGAAATGCGGCTGTTGGGCCATGAAAACAGAAAGCGCGGCGAGTAGGCGCGCCCGCACATGCCGTAGTTGCCAGCGCCGAATGAACCGCCAACGATTACCGTGATCTTCGGAACCTGCGCGCAGGCAACCGCAGTCACCAGCTTGGCCCCATCCTTGGCAATGCCGCGCGCCTCGACGTCACGGCCAACCATGAAACCGGAAATATTCTGCAGGAACAGCAACGGGATCCGACGCTGACAGCACAATTCGATGAAATGCGCGCCCTTCTGCGCACTTTCGGAAAACAGGATGCCATTGTTGGCGATCACGCCGATCGGGATGCCGTGCAGGCGCGCGAAGCCCGTCACAAGCGTTGTGCCGTAAAGCGCCTTGAACTCGTCGAACTCGGAACCGTCGACCAGCCGGCCGATAACCTCGCGGATATCATACTGCTTCTTGAGGTCGGTTGGGACAATGGCCTCGAGGTCCGCCGGATCGAGCAGCGGCGGGACGGGGTCACGCAGTGCGATGCCGGGTTCCTTGACAGTGTTCAGCGTTCCCACAATCTGCCGCGCCAGCGCCAGCGCGTGCCTGTCATCAACCGCGAGATGATCGGCGACGCCCGAAAGGCGCGTGTGCACATCCCCGCCGCCAAGATCTTCGGCGCTGACGACTTCACCAGTCGCCGCCTTCACCAGTGGCGGGCCTCCGAGGAAGATCGTGCCTTGTCGCCTGACGATGATCGTCTCGTCGGACATGGCCGGTACATAGGCGCCGCCAGCCGTACAAGAGCCCATCACCACCGCGATCTGCGGAATGCGCAGTGAGGATAGCGTTGCCTGATTGTAGAAGATGCGCCCGAAATGGTCGCGATCAGGAAACACGTCAGTCTGATGCGGCAGGTTGGCACCGCCCGAGTCGACCAGATAGACGCACGGCAGCCGGTTCTCACGCGCAATTTCCTGCGCCCTCAGATGCTTCTTGACCGTCAGTGGATAGTAAGTGCCACCCTTGATGGTCGCGTCATTGCACACAACCATGACCTCGCGCCCCGAAACGCGACCGATACCGGCGATCATGCC
>JBOFFB010000411.1:0-2189 GCA_051648385.1 Allobosea sp. | reverse complement strand
CAGGCGGGCGGCTACATTGAATAATGTTTCCGATCTACGGCACGCTTGCCGGGTCAACTAGGCAAATGTGCGACACGATTTATCTTGGCGGCGGCGGAAAGAGCAGGCCATATCCTGCACCAAGATAAACCGCCCCTTTTCGGCAGAAATTCGTCAAAGCCAGAGCTATCAAATACACAAATACACTCTGTAGCGCTGGCGCATCCTCTTCGGGCGGCTGAGAATTCTTCGAGACGGCCCGGCAAGCTCCATTAAAGGCTTCGCACCATGCGCAGGGCAATCGCGTTTGGCTCAGCTCTCTGGAGCCGGCGCTTTCAAGCCATTGAGAATGCTGCGTAAGAAATCCTCATCCCATCCTGCGCGCTTGAGCTTTATGGAGAGCGATCCCTTCGAAGTGTCTTGCCGAACGACGTCGAGGGCGCGGCGCCGCAGGACGGCGATGTTGCCGGGCGCGTTATCCTTGCGGTTGCGTGCTGCGTCCTCACGGAAGGACACGTCGAGTTGCCAGTGCAGGACATTCTCGATGGCCCAATGCGCGCGCACCGTGGCCAGCAGCACCTCCGGCTCGGGTGTCCATGACAGCGCGAAATACCGGGTTTCCGAGCTTGTCTTTCCGTCGAGTTCTCGGGTTGCCTCGATCCGCCCGAAAGCCTTGAGACCCGGGAATTCATGGTGCTCAGCCAATCCCTTGGCCGGAACGACCACTGCCTTTCGGTGTTCCTTGCGGCCATGGCCGCTGTCTTCGGTGCTGGCTTGCGGATGACCTTCATCCAGGCGGCCGAAACAGGCCTTCGCGTCCGACAGCAGCGAGTCCTGATTGGCCTTGAGCGCGAGGCACCAATCGCCGCCCCCAGCGTTGATCGCTGCAACCGTGCGGCGATTGCAATGCAGTGCATCGGCGGTCACGACCTTTCCCTTGAGAGCGATCAGTCCCAGAACCTCAAGAGCCGCGTCCAGCTCCGTGCCATGATCGGCAGTGACCGAGGCGAGCGTCAGGCGCAAACGCTCGGCATAAGCCGAGACCATCATGCGGGTGCGCGCACTCTCGCCCTTGTTGCGCGCCCCACGCAACGCCTTGCCATCGATGGCGATGACATCACCATCGCGGAGCAGCGCCGCGACATCGGCCAGCACCTTGTCAAAGGCCGCATCCAGCGCCTTCGGGTCGATCATCTGGAACACCGCCGAGAAGGTGTCGTGCGATGGAATGGCATGCTTGAGCTTCAGGAAGCCTCTGAAAAAGCTCTCTTTTGCGCGCCCGAAAGCAGCCATCTCGGCGCAGCTTGTCGAGCCGCAAAGCACCGAGACAAAGGCGATCACAAGAAGCTCGCCAAGGTCATGGCGGGCGTTTCTGGCGCGGGGATCAGGGACATCTTTCAGCGCGGACAGGAAAATCTGCATGAGGGGGGCGAGCTCCAGGACATGAATCCCCCATCCAGAATCGATCCACGCGTCAAGCGCAAGGGCAGACGCTCACACCCTCAGTTCCAAACGCGATTCCCCTGGCACCATGCGGACGGCGTTGTTGCACAACTCTGACGCCGGAGGATTCACTTTGCGAATCCATGCGGTTACAGGGGCTGCATGAGCAAACCATCTCCCGCCCCCTATCGCACGATGAACTGGTCCAGCTACAACGCATCGCTTCGGAAGCGGGGTTCCCTGCTGATCTGGGTCGACAAGGAGATGACCTGGTGCGCGCCGCGTGACAGCCGCCCTGGACGTCCGTCGGTCTTTTCCGATGCCGCCATCCATTTCTGCCTGTCAATCAAAGTACTGTTCAAGCTCCCTCTGCGCCAGACTGCCGGCATGGTGGGTAGCCTGCTGAAGCTGGCGGGGCTGGACTGGCCCGTGCCCGACTTTTCCACCCTGTGCCGCAGACAAAAGACCTTGGCAGTTCAAATTCCCTATCGCCGTGCCGACGGTCCGTTGAACCTGCTCGTGGACAGCACTGGCATCAAGTTCCTCGGTGATGGCGAGTGGCAAGCTCGCAAGCATGGTGTTCGGGGCCGACGCCAATGGCGCAAAGTACATTTGGCCATGGACACAGCCACATCGGACATCCGTGCGGTCGAGTTCACCCCCAGCCGGGACGGCGACAGCCCCGTCCTGCCACATCTGCTGGAGCAGATCGCCGAGGATGAAGAGATCGGCACCGTGACCGCCGATGGTGCCTATGACACGCGCCG
>JBOFFB010000410.1:0-6439 GCA_051648385.1 Allobosea sp. | reverse complement strand
CTCTAAGCTATTATAATCGATCAAGTTATCTGGGTTCAAACGGAACCGTTTGAACCCAGATAACTTGATCTAGGAACAAGCTGGAAATTATCCGGTCGAACGGCGCACAACCCTGCTCCGTGACATGACGCACGCCGTGCCTGACGACAGCGCAGGACATATCGCATCGACAGCGCCGGGTCAGCCTCGCGCGGTGTCAGATCGGCAACAGGCTGCGGGCGGCGCTGACATGACCCGCCAGGGTATCAAACGTGGCGCTCCGATCATCAACGGCGGCACAGCGCTCATTCGGCCGCCTGCACCTCGGCGTTGAAAGCGGCAATGCGTGCCTCACGTTCGGCATGGCCCGGAAGGGTGGAAAAATCATCAAGCGGGCGATACCAGCGCCGCCCGGTCTGAGCGACAGGTAAAATGGTGCGGAAGGCATCCGCACCGAACACCTGCCAGTCGATTGCGTCCGCAGTCAGCTCAAGCAGGCCGTAAGCGCCACAAGGCGCACCTGCGCCATTCTCGGATGACATCACGAAGCTCTCCGTCAGCGATTGCTGCGTCAGGTGAGGAATACCGTCGACGGTTGTGATCGTGTTCCAGTGAACGTGGCCTGCGAGACACAGCGTCGGCACCTTGGCTGTACGCAACACCTCGCGGATGCGCTCGCCGTGAAAGGGATAAGTGGACGAGCCCGGATTGCGCTGGAAATAATAGTTTCCGATCTGCGAATGGCCAGACAATGGCACATGGCTGCAGATCAACAGTGGCCGGTCAGCAGCTTCAATGGTCTTGGACAGCCAGGCGATGTCGCTGTCGGGGCAATGAAAGCCGCCGGGCCGGCGGATCAGGGTGTCGGCCCGCCACAGAACGATGCGCCAGCCACCGGTGTCGATGGTCTGGTTCTGGAGCGTCTGGCCAAGAATGTCCTCATTCTGCGTCACGCTGAGGAAATCGCGATCATGATTGCCGCAGATGTGGTGTACCGGCGCGACTGCGCGGATAGGTTCGAACGCGGCATTGACCTCCTGTTCCAATCTGAGATCGGTTTGTGGATCTTCATCGGAGATGCGGTCACCGAGATCGAGCACGAGATCGGGCTTGGAACTGGTGACGAAGGCGGCGAAGTCCGCCATCAATCGTAGCGCGCTTGCGCCCTTCTTGGCTTCAGCATCCTTGCCATGATGGATGTCGGTGACGATGGCGATCTTGAGGCTCATGCGATGGGTCCTGGTTGGCAAAGATGATCCTGTAGTGCGGCGCGAAACTCGTTGGTCAGAGCCGGTAAGCCGCCTCTGACTTGGCTTGGCAGCATGAGTTGTCCCGAAACATCGATCCGCCGTGCCAGTTATCGACCACATCACAGCGACGACCCACGCACGCCCACAAACAGGAGAGAATGTCACTGTGAACCCAGTTGGTGACGACAACGAAAGGCTCAGGTCTCTGCAACGATCAATTTTCCGGTTACGTATCCGGTTTTGACGACGTTTCGTAACATCCGCGTGACGGTTTGAGGTTGAAGCGGCGGCTTTCTGGACTGTGGCGTGCCGTGATACCAAAGGTCATCGTCTTTGACCCGTCAAAGATGACGAATTCCTCGCACCGGCTCGGGAGCGCGGTCGCGCTTGCCAACGAAACTATCGGTCACACCCGATAGCCGTTGGTATGACAACCGACCTGGTGGCAAAGATCGTGGGGATCACGGCCAACGGGTTCGTTGTCGCGATAGTGACCCAGGTATTTGTTGATCGTCGCGCTCAACATTCCGGGACTGAACACCTGGTGAAACTTTTCAAGGAGAGTGTCGTCACGAAAGCCGTCTACCGCTATGAAACTGCGTCGTAGGTGCCTGTTGCACAACATGCCACCTACAGCGGCGCAGACAAGGTTGCCGAGTCCATCCCGGACGACTTCAGAAGCGGCCACCGGTCGTGAAGTTATCGTCGGCCTGCCCACCCGGCATGCTGTTGTCTGGCTCCTCGCTCGGGGTCCAGGGCCCTGACGACTGAGGCTCGCGCCACCCGCCGCCTGAGACGCCGCCTGTATCCTGCCCGCTCCATCCACCAGGGATCGGAAACGGCAAGCCCCCGCCAAAATCAGGACGGCCGGGCGGCGGACGATTCTCGAAGCTGCCGCGCAGCGTATCCCACAAAAGGCCGCCTTTGATCGCGCCACTCAGAAGGCCGCCGAGAACCTCTGTGATGACCCGGTCATTGCCGAAGGTTGCGTGCGGGTGATCGTAGCCGGAGCGCCGGAAACGCTCGCGCGTCTGCTCGACGTTGGTGCGGCGTTCCGACAAGGTCGCTGCGCTGGCACGCAATTCGCCGAGTTGGTCCCGGGCGTTGCCGATGTCGCGGTTGATCGTCTCGATTTGCCTGACAAGGCGTTCGTCTTCTGGCGTGGCGGTACGGCGCGCTTCGGCATAAAGCGTGGCGATGTCGTCACGTCCGTCTTGAGTCGCCATGGTGGCAATAGCCTCGATCATGGCCGGGTCAGCTGTTCCCTCGACTGTCTTGTCGCGTTGCGCGTCGATACTTGCAAGGTGAGCGCGCTGTTGATCGAGTTCGGTGTCGGCGAAGGCAAGGCGTTCACGCGTGTCGGCAAGCTTCTTCTCCAGCGATGGCATCCCTGCATTGTCAAGCGCGTCGCGCTCCAGCCGCGACAAGGCACCGCGATAAATCTCGATCATGGCACCTTGGGCTTGTGCGTGATCCTGCAGCCGCTGCGGAATTTCGCCCAGCATGTGATAGTTGGCGCGCACATCGAGATACCCGATGAAACTCGCGACCATTCGGTCAATGAACCGCACAAGACCGGCATGGGCATACGTCGACGTGCCAAAGCCCCTCGCCCACAGATACTGGAACAAGGGGTCTTCATCGTAGGGCTTTTTCTTCTGCGCCAGTTCGGTCACATTCTGTTCGGCCTTGGCTTTCGCCTCAACCGCCACCGTCTCGGCTTCGGCAAGCCTTGCCCGGGCTGCCTTGGCGTGTTCCGCGTCGGCAAGCTTTGCCTCGATCTCACCGCGCAGCGATTGCACGTGGGTGAGTGCAGCTTCGAGGGCCGCAGCGGCCTCTACCTGCTTGTGTTCCGCGTCGTCGAGCTTGCCGAGCGCCACATCACGCTGGGCGGAAAGACGCTCAAGTCGTTCCTTGCGGCCCTGCATCAACTCTGCCGTGCGTCGCTCCGCTGCGTCGAGATTGCTGATCAGCCTGCCGCTGGAAATCTCGTCAAGCTTGACGCGCGCGAGTGCGCGCAAGACCTTGCCGCGCTCAGCTGTCAATCTTTCCGCTTCTGCCATCGCTGACTGGATGGCGCGGTCAAGATCACTTTCCTGCCGGTGCACATGAGCAATGGCGGCATCGATGTTCGATAATGTCTCGCGCCCCGACTTCATGGCAGCTACCACTTCGTGATCATGCCGCCCTCGAAGGGCATCAGGTATTCGGCTGTCATCTGTCCGCGCCGCTTCACGCCGAACCTGTTGAACTGGACAATGCCATCATCGCGCTTGTCGCGGGCAATACGATCAAACATCTCCTGCGGCACGCGCATGCCGAACATGGTCACGGTTTCCGTCTCGCCGGTTTCCTCGTTGCGGACGGGCAAGGCCAGCTTGCGGCCGTCTGCAGTGATCGCTTCCACGATCAGATAGTGGTTCCGGCTCAGCGGATTGCGCGGCGGGCGGCGCCAGATACCCGTTTCGGCACCCGGGCGCGACACGATCGTCAGCACATACTCTTGTGCCAGGACATCACGCAGTGCACCAAGCCCTGCGATCGCTTTGGCAGCCGCGTCGCGGTCGCCGCTTTGCAGCGCGCGCTCCGCATCAGCCTTCAAAGACTGCGTCCTGCCACGGGCCTCCACGTCGGCACTGAGCGCCGTGATGTCTGCAACTAACGCTGACAGCTTGGCTGGCAAGGTCTGGGTCAGTTCGGTCCGTGTAATCTCTGCGGCCTGACGCTCGGGCTGCACCACTGCAAAATGCCACGCGCCCCAGGCGAGCCCGAGCGCCGCAACGGTGCCAAGCGCGCGTTTGCCGTGGATGGACCGGCGGACATACAGCGTGGCAAGCGTACGCTTGAAGCCCTGCCCCGGTGGTTGATAGACAAAGCGCTG
This sequence comes from Allobosea sp., assembly GCA_051648385.1. Classification (GTDB taxonomy): domain Bacteria; phylum Pseudomonadota; class Alphaproteobacteria; order Rhizobiales; family Beijerinckiaceae; genus Allobosea. The sequence continues at coordinate 2,329 of JBOFFB010000410.1, read as the reverse complement.
CTCTTTGAGCGCCTTGACGCCATCCTTGAGGATGTGGTCCGGCACCGCGATGCCCTGCTGGCGATAAATGTCACGCAGTTTCTCGAGCAACGCGTCTTCTCGCCCTGCACTGCCGAGCTCGCGCGCCACCAGGTCCTCGCGATGGCGCAGCGTGTCCACCACGTCCATCGCCAGCATCAGGTCGTCGAGCGTGCCGCCAGCCTTTGGCACGCTCCGGCCCATCTCGGTGGCGGATGACATGCGCCGCGATCAGCTCGCTGCCTTGATGACAGGCAGCGGCAGCGACTGACCAGCCTCGACGAGACGCGCTATACGCTTCTTGCCATCCTCGACCGCGTCGCGGATTTCTGCCGAGTTCTGCGTCGACAGCTTGCGCATCTCGACGATGATTTCGGTGGAACGTTCCTGGAAGCTCACGACCGAATCGATCAGCTTCTTGACGGCATCGGCCCGGATCGTCGGGCCATAACCTGCCTTGATCGCCTCCTCGCCAACCTTGTTGCCAATCTCGCCAAGCGTCTCCAGGCTTTTCGACATGCCTTCCTTCATGGCATTGAGGGTCTGGGTTGACTCGTGCAGGCCGAACATGCCGGTGAATGAAGCTTTCAGCGCTGTCAGCACGCTGTCATTGGTAGCAAAGAACGAAATGGATTGCTGGAACACGCGCTCTTTGGCCGATGTGGTCTGCATCAGACGCGCCATGATCACCTCTGACGTGTTGTATGAAATCGTCAGGTTGTCTGACAGATCCTTGGCGATCTGGTAGCGCTTGTCCTCGTCCTGCGTCAGTCTGAGCTGCTCGTCACGCTGGAGTTCAAGCCGTGCCCGCTGCGCCGGCTCGGTTCCGGCAAAACTGGCCACCTGTTCAGAAGCAACACCGAGCGCCTTGCGGGCAGCGTCAAGTTTCTCAGTGGCTTTGGCGAGCACTTCAAGCGCCATCACTTCAGCCTGTTTCAACGCCCCGCGATAGTCGCGATAGGCTTCCAGAATGGTTGCTTCACGCTCGATCTGGTTCTTTGTTTCCTTGGTCACGTCGAGGTAAACGGCTCTGACCTTGTCGAAACGGTCCGACACGTCGCCACGGGAAAGCTTCATCCAGACATTGGAGGCGCGCTCCAGCATGTCGACCTTGCCGTCGCCGATCTGATCGACCATGCGCTTTGCGTCATCACGGATGGAATTGAAGCCCTCGGTGATGACCTTGTATCGCTCACCGATTTCCATCTTGGAAGTTTGCTCACGAACAACCTCGTTGAACACCTCAGACTGGCCGAGCGTACGCGCGATCAGCGCGATCTTGTCAGGCTCGAGATCCGAGATCTTTTCAAGCAAGCTGTTGATCGGGGCAGGCTCCATCTTCACAGGCATCAACCCGAGGTCACGCAGCGCACCTGTTGCCCTGTCGAGATACTGCATCGGCGTCTTGACCAAAGCCTGGTTCATGTCGTTCTCCACCCGTGTGAACTGATGTAATGCGTGCCAGCCCCTGAATTCAAGGTTGCAATCGTCAAAGGAAGTGATGTCAGGCAAGAAAGTGAGCGCCGTTTCCGCAGCGCACTGGTCAACCTGAAAACGAATTCAACTGCGCCGAATGCACGGGAGATGCGATGAAAGTTGTGTGAATGGTCAGATTGCATCGGGAATAATACCAACGGGCATCATGATTGACCGTTGTGAGCCCAATCGCGTGTTCCGATTGATGTGATGGTTTGCGGAAGGGCGATGAGATTGCGCCATGCCTCGCAGGCGGCGTCGATGATGCACGACTGGGCCTACTGCGAACTCGCAGATCTTGATGCCGCCGAATATGATGAAGGCCGGCTTGAAGACCAGACTGGCCTCTGGACACGAGGCCTGCTGATCCGTCGCAATATCGCCGATGGTGAACTGGCCTTCTTCTCGACCTGGTGCGTGGCCGGAACTCGCATCGAAGCACTCGTCAGGGTCGAGGGCCAGCGCTGGGCCATCGAGGACAGCTTCGAGACTGCCAAGAACGAACTGGGCCTTGATCACAATGAAAGCCGTTCCAGGTCTGGTCAACACCACTGGCACGGCTGGCATCGGCACGTCAGCCTCGTCATGCTCGCCTTCGCCATGATGGCCGCCATCCGCCACAAAGCCAACGCCGAGCCGCCCCCCAAAAGTATCCGGACAGTCACGCGCAGACCAAAGCGCCTCTGATCCGCTGGTCCATCCAGGAAATCCGGCGCATCGCCATCCGGCTCGCACAGCGCCGCCTCAAACCCGCCCACATCATCGCGTGGTCACTCTGGCGAAGAGCCCATCAGGCGAGCGCACAAAAAGCTCACTTCAAACTAAATATGCAACT
>JBOFFB010000409.1:0-7894 GCA_051648385.1 Allobosea sp. | reverse complement strand
GCGCCAGGCCGGTGATCACGGCATTGGGCGGTGCCGTCTGCGTGCCGAGTGCCGAACGCAGCAGCGACAGCACCACCACAATGCGCGTGAAAGAGGTGACCATGATCAGGATGGACGGAGCCAGCGACAGTACCGTCAGTAGAGCTATCAGTTGCAGTGCGCGTTCGGTGACGCCGCCGCCCTGACCAAAATCCAGGGTCAATGTCTGCGCCACCGCTGGCATGCCCAATCCAGCGACTGCCAGCCAGATAACCGCCGCACTGAACCACCCGAGGTGACGCACAAGCGATGTGCGCCGCCGCTTGCTCATGCTGCGGCTGTTCGCTGACACCGCATCGTCTGTTGTGCTGGGTGGAATGATCCCCATGAAAAACCCGACTCACCTGATGTTGACGTGTCAGGGTAGTCGGGTTCGGGCTCCGGGAACATGCCCAGCTTCTGCGGGACGCTGATATGTGGAGGGCTACACCCCCGGTATCGGCAAATTCAGGACTTTGGCGGCGCGCCCCGATTGAGCAAACGAGCAAATTCCGCTTCTATGGCATCGACAGACAACGGATCTGATTTCGCTGTTTCTTCGTTTACGGCCTCGGATTTTACAGCTTTTGGTGCCAGTTTTGCTGGTTCTTTCGCTGGTTCGGGGGCGGGCGGCTTGGCCGGTTCACCCGCATCATCCCTGCCAGGCGGTGCGGTTTTGATGGCTGGTTTTGTGGGTTCCAGCCTGTTGGCAGCCGTCTCGGCAGTGTCGGTCTGTGCTGGAGGCAAGCTGGCCGCTCTATCCTGCCGCTCCGCTGCCAAGGCAGGCATGGCTTTTTCCTTTGGCTCGGCAGGTTTTTCGGCTCGCGGCATGATATCCGGCGCGGGAACGGGTTTGAGCGCAGAGGCCAGTTCGCGTTCAAGATCAAAACTGAAATCGGGTTTCGGTGTTGACAAAGCTACCTCGCGAGGTGCCGGGACCAGGGCGGGAGGCTGGGTTGGGCCAAGAACCGGGTACGCCGCCGGGCTGCTGTCGGCGAGTTTGACGACAGGAACACCCACAACAAGCTTTGGCGCTTCGGGCGTCACAGCGGGGCCGACAATGGCAGCGGAAATGGTCGGCACAACGATCTCGGTGGCAGGCGGGGCTGATTTGACGCCCGAGAATGGACGCTTGAGTGCTTCCTGCAGTTGACGGGTCATATCCTCAAGTTCGCCTGCCGACGCCTTGGCGAGCGGCGAGGGTGCGATGGGTTCAAGGATCGGTTTGACGGGAGGTGGCGCCATCTTCGCCAGTTCGGCCTCAAAGGACGCAGCGATCTGATCATCGATCGCGGATGATGACGGCGGTGGAGGCGGAGGAACCGGATTGGCAACCGGAACAGGCGCAACCGAGACTGGCGCAAGCGGCACGGAAGCAGGTGGCACGGACGCAAGTGGCTCAGCCGGCTGGGGTGGCGCTGTCTGAGGTGGCGCTGTCTTGGGTGGGGCAGGCATTGCGGCAGTGGAGGGCGCCGGATTGGCCGTGGTGGTTGCCGCAGCAAGCGTCGCAGCACCCGCCACAATGCCACCTAACGCTGATGTGGGCGTGGCAACTGGCGGCTTGGGCGGCGGCTCGGGGGCGGCCCGGACTGACTCGGCAGGCGGTGCGGCTGCGAAATTGGGGCGTGATGCAGGAGCAGGCTCTGCGGGGACTTCCGCGCGGCTCTCCGCTGTTAACGGCGGCACTGATTTATCGACCGCCTCACCGACGACCGGGACTTGAGCCCGTGAGGCAGATCTGACGATGCTGGCTTCGATCACCAGATCGTTTGGACCTCCGATCATGACCAGATGTTCGACATTGTCGCGGCGCAGAAGCACCAACTGGCGCTGACGGTCCATCTCGAAGATATCGACGATGCCAAGACGGGGCTGGCGCGTGCGCGAACCCTGGCCGGGAAGTTTCAACCTCCCGCCGGCGATACGCCGCAAGAGCAACCCGGCCAACAGGACCAGCAGAAGCACAATCGCCAGTGCGATGACGGCCTTGATCGGCGTCGACAGTTCATTGAAGCCAAACACGATACTTCGCCCTCGGTAGTGCAGACCCGCAAGACCACGTTCTGGCCAGAAGGATCACGCCGCTTGTAACACCGAATACTATCATGCGGAACTTATGGTTAGCATCTGGTTAAAGGATGAGGCGAAGACCGCGCGCCTTAACGGCCCGTTAACCATGAACACGGCAAATATTGCCCATCGAACCGTGGTGTTCGTGACGGTTGGCAAGGGCTTGGCACATGGCGATTGGCGGACTTCCCCTGTTTGATGCGCTGAAAGCGCGGATGAGCTGGCATCATGCACGGCAGAAGGTGCTGGCCGAGAACGTGTCCAATGCCGACACTCCGGGCTTCAGGCCGCTTGATGTGAAGCCACCCGCCGCCGCCGCAAGCGGGCTGCAGATGGTGCGCACCTCGGCTGACCACATGCCGCTTGGTGGGGCCGATGGCTCCAGCAGTCCGGGTCGCCAGCGTCGTTTCGAGACCACACCCTCAGGCAACGGCGTCAATCTCGAAGACGAGATGATGAAAGTCGCCCAGAACAACCAAGATTATCAGCTGGCTGCGACGCTCTACCAGAAGAGCCTTGGCCTGATGAAAACTGCCATTGGCAGACGTTGAGGCAGGCAAGGGGGCAGATACGTCATGGATCTTCTGAAAAGCATTGTTGCCGCCGCCTCCGGCCTGCGCGTCCAGTCCGGGCGCATGAAGGTGATTTCCGAAAACCTGGCCAATGCGGATTCGACGCAGGACAAGCCTGGCGTTGACCCGTACAGGCGCAAGGTGCCGACGTTCAAGGGGCAGCTCGATCGCGAGATGGGCGTGAAAACCGTCGAACTTGGCCGTGTACGCACCGATACCAGTGCCTTTCGCACGCGCATCGACCCGGGCCACCCGGCGGCTGATGCCAATGGCGAAGTCAAGCTGCCGAACGTGAATTCGCTGATCGAGACCATGGACATGCGCGAGGCGCAGCGCAGCTACGAGGCCAATCTCAACGTGATCTCATCCGCACGCAGGATGATCTCGCGAACCATCGAAATCCTGAGAGCCTGAACTTTGGCACCTGAAACCGAGGAGCACGCCACATGACCACGTCGACATTCGTTGCTGGTGCCTACAGCGCCGCGCAGAACCTTGGTGCCAAGACCCTGCTCGCCAAGCCGCCGCAGGGTGCGGGCGCTGCCGGCGGAGGCATCCCCGACTTCTCCGCCATGGTGAAATCCGCGGTCGAGGGTGTCGGCGCGTCGGGCGCAAAGGCGGACCAGCAGGTTGCGGCGGCAGTCGGCGGGCGGGCTGATCTGGTCAACGTCGTCACGGCGGTCGCTGAAAGCGAAGCGGCAATCGAATCGCTCGTTGCAGTGCGCGACCGGGTGATCGCCGCCTATGAGGAAATCATGAGGATGCAGGTCTAATGGAAAAGACAGTTCAATGACCGGTGCCGTCATCCTCGATATCGCACGAGATGGGATCGTGACTTTCCTCAAGACGGGCGGCCCGGTGATGATGGTGGCGCTCGTCATCGGCCTCGCCATCTCCATTCTGCAGGCCTTGACGCAGATCCAGGAACAGACGCTCGTCTTCGTTCCGAAGATCATCGCCGTGTTTGCCTCGATGATGCTGTTCCTGCCTTTCATGGCGGATGCGCTGGGAAGCTATATGGTCAGGGTCGCAGCGCGAATCGCGTCCGGCGGCTGACCATGGCAATGTTGTGTGGCTTCGCTGTCGGACGTTTCGATGCGCCTTTGAAGCCGCGCAAGGAGCGCCATGACCGTTACCGTCCTGCCCGAACTGGCGGCGCTGTTCATGCTCGTTTTCGCGCGGGTGGGCACGATGGTGATGCTGATGCCGGGGCTTGGCGAGCGTTTCGTGCTGAACCGGGCCAAATTGGCCATCGCGGTGTTTCTTGCGCTCTTGCTGATGCCGGTGGCGCGACCGCTGATGCAGGTGCCGGCAGATCCTGCGGTGCTGATGAGCCTGCTGATCTCGGAAATCCTGATCGGTGCGGTGCTCGGCCTCTCGGCGCGGCTGATCATGGCCGCCTTGCAGACGGCCGGCGTGATCATCGCCAACCAGATAGGCCTCGGTTTTGCCACGGCGGTGGACCCGGCCATGGGGCAGCAAAACCCGTCGATCGGCAACTTCCTGACTATTCTGGGTGTCACTATGGTGCTGGTCACGGACCTGCATCATCTGGCGATCAGTGCCATTCACAACAGCTACTCGATGCTGCCGCCCGGTGCCTACCCCTCTGTCGGCGACGCCTCAGCGCTGGGGCTTCAGGCCGTGAGCAAATCGTTCGCCATCGCCGTGCAGCTGTCGGCCCCCTTCATCGTGTTCGGGCTGCTGTTCAACGTGGGGCTCGGCGTGCTGGCTCGGCTGATGCCGCAATTCCAGGTGTTTTTCCTTGGTGCGCCGGCCTCGATCCTGATCGGCATGGCTATTTTTGGTGCGCTGATCAGCGTCATCATGACAGTGTTCCTTGGCGAACTCGGAACCTTTCTCAAGCAGCTTTCGGGCGGGTGATTGCCCATGGCTGATGACAAGGACGACGAGGACAAGACAGAAGAACCCACCGCCCGAAAACTCGAACAGGCGATCGAGAAGGGCGACGTTGCCAAGAGCATCGAGCTGAACACCTTCTTTGTGCTGGCGGGGCTGACGCTGGCCATCATGGTGTCTGGCGGATATGCCGTGCGTGAAACGGGGCTGGCCATGCGGTCGTTCCTGATGAACGCGCATCAGGTGCCGTCGAGCGCGCTGGCGTTCCAGTGGGTCTCGATCAAGGGTCTGTTCAATGCAATGCTCGCCTCGGCGAGCATCTTCGGCATCATCATGGCCGCCGCACTGGTGGGCTGCCTCGTGCAGCACAAGCCGCTCTGGACGTTCGAACCACTGACGCCAAAGCTCAGCAAACTTTCTCTGATGCAGGGTGCCAAACGCATCTTCGGCAAAGAGGCAATTGCCAATTTCATCAAGGGCATGCTGAAGGTCACCATTGTCGGTGCTGTGGTCAGCACCGTGTTATGGAACGAGCACGACCGGCTTGATGCTTTCACACGTATGGATGTGGCAGCCATTCTGCCCGCGGTCGGCGTCATCGTGCTGAAAATGATGGTTGGCGTTCTGGCCATCTATTTCTTCGTCGGCGTTGGTGATTTCGTTTACCAGAAGTTCACGTGGATGAAGCGTCAGCGCATGACGCGCGAGGAATTGAAACAGGAATACAAGGACTCGGACGGTAACCCGGAGATCAAGGCCAAGCTGCGCCAGTTGCGAAGCGCCAAGTTGCGCAAGCGCATGATGGCGAAGGTGCCGGAGGCCACTGTCATCGTCACCAACCCGACCCACTATGCCGTTGCCTTGAAATACGAGGCTGGCATGGAGGCGCCGATCTGCGTCGCCAAGGGCGTCGATGCGATGGCCTTGAAAATCCGCGAGGTTGCCGGGGAGCACAACGTGCCGATTGTCGAGAACGTACCGCTTGCACGCGCACTGCATGCCAGTGTCGACCTTGATGAGGCCGTGCCAGTGGAACACTTCAAGGCGGTGGCGGAAGTCATCGGTTTCGTCTTGCGCACGCGGCGCAGGCGCGCCTAACTGCAAATACTGCTTCGGGGTGAGATGACCCCGAGAACCAAGGGTTTCCCAGGCATGACGCAGGCAATCAACGGGCAAACGGGGCGGGCCGCACATGCGGGTGCTGCCATCGACCGTTCCGACAAGCCGGGTAATATCGGCCTGCTTCTGCTTGTCGCAGGCATGATCGTCGGTGCGGCCATCGCGCTCGGCTTTCTCGCCAACGAATGGGCACAGCCGCTGATCCTCGCGTTCCTTGCGCTGTTGTCAGTGATCGGGGTGTTCTGCCTGTTCGCACTGGCGATAGGGCTGATCCAGTTTTCCGGTCGCTCGGGCCGCAATGACCTGACAAAGATCATTGTCGACGAGGCCGATGATGGCATCATTGTCACTGAAGGCGACAACCGCATCGTTTATGCCAACCGTGCCTATCAAACTTTGTCCGGCGCGTCGGTTGTGGCAGATATCAAGCCTGTGGAACGCTTGTTTTCCGGCGCTTCCGATGTCTCAGAGGCGGTTTACCGGCTTGCGCTGGCGGCGCGCGAGGGTCGCTCGCAGACCGACGAGATCAGGCTATCGCCGCCGTTGACTGGCAAGGGCGACGCCGGTTGGTATCGTGTCTCCGTCAGCATGGCGACACGCGCCGAGGGCAAGAACGCCATCCTGTGGCGCGTGCGCGAAATCACCCGCGAGCGCGAGGGCCAGGAAAACGTCTTCCAGGAGCTGCAGCAGGCCATCGACTTTCTTGACCACGCGCCCGCAGGTTTCATGTCCATCGATCCGGATGGGTCGGTGCCCTATCTCAATGCCACGCTGGCGGGCTGGCTCGACTACGATCTGGCCAAGGTTGGTTCGGGTGGGCTTCTGCTCAAGGACATCGCACCGGTCAACGCTGTGGCGCTGGTGTCGGCGATTGCCGGCAAGCCTGGAGAAATGCGCACAGAAGTGGTCGACGTCGACCTGCGTCGCCGCAATGGCCAGTCGCTGCCGGTGCGCCTGCATCATGAGGTCGCTTTCGGGCAGGATGGCAAGCCGGGTGCTTCGCGGACGCTGGTGCTCAACCGCACGCCGGGCGAGGCGGGCGCTGACGCAGGCACCGCAGCAGAGGCGCGGCTTGCCAGGTTCTTCAACAACACGCCAATGGCCATTGCGACCGTGGGCGCGGATGGCCGCATCGTGCGCTCCAACGCCGCCTTCGCAAAGCTGTCTGCCGGCTTGCCAGCGACCAGCCTCAAAGGCTTGATCAAAGATGGGGACTGGGCCGCGCTGCAACCGGCGCTGACCGCTGCGGGACACGGCAATGCGGATATCAAGCCGCAGGACGTGTCGATCAATGGCGAGGGAGATCGTTCGGCCCGGCTGTTCCTCGCGCCTGTCATCGACGGCGAGGGCGGCGAGGAGAAGGCGATCGTCTACGCGCTTGAGACGACTTCCGAGCGCAAATTGAAGGAAAACATCGACCAGGCCCAGAAGATGCAGGCGGTCGGCCAGCTCGCAGGCGGCATCGCGCATGATTTCAACAACGTGCTGCAGGTGATCATCAACGCCTCCGACTTCCTGCTGGCGAGCCACAAGCCGACCGATCCGTCCTTCCAGGACATCATGCAGATCAAGCAGAATGGCCTGCGTGCCGCCTCACTGGTGCGGCAGTTGCTGGCCTTCTCGCGCCGCCAGACCCTGCGCCCGCAGGTGCTGGAATATGGCGATGTGCTGTCCGACCTGTCGCTGATGCTCAAACGGGTGGTTGGCGACACGATCGGGCTTGATGTGCGCCACGGTCGCGAGCTTTGGCCGATCAAGGCCGACGTAGGCCAACTTGAACAGGTGATCGTCAACCTTGCCGTGAATGCCCGCGATGCGATGAAGCCAGGTGGCAAGCTCACTTTGCGGACCAGCAACGTGACCGAGATGCAATCACGCAGCTACACCTACGCCTCGATGCCGAAGGGCGACTACGTGCTGCTGGAGGTCGAGGACACCGGCACCGGCATCCCTCAGGACCTGATCGACAAGATCTTCGAGCCGTTCTTCACCACCAAGGATGTCGGCAAGGGCACCGGGCTGGGGCTGTCGATGGTCTATGGAATCGTCAAGCAGACCGGCGGTTTCGTGTTCGCTGAATCCCAGATGGGCAAGGGCACGACCTTCCGCATCTTCCTGCCGCGTTATGTCGCGACCGCCGAAGAAGCTGCAGCCGAGGCGAAGGCCAGGGTCGCGGCGGCCCAGCCTGCGGCCCCGGTCGATCATACCGGTGTCGGCACGATCCTGCTGGTCGAGGACGAGGACGCCGTGCGCGC
>JBOFFB010000408.1:0-2919 GCA_051648385.1 Allobosea sp. | reverse complement strand
GAAATGCGCGCCATCCTTGAGGCGGCAGTGCGACCGGCAGAGCGGCTGCGTATCGGCACTGCGCTTGCGGACATGAGCCAAAAGATCGGTGTCACCAATGCCGATATCGAAGCACTCGATAACGCCCGCGACAGAACGCCTGCCGAGCCCGTGCGGCTCTGATGATCCTGCTTGACACCAATGTCATCTCGGAGGCGATGAAACCTACGCCCGACGCGGCCGTGCTGAGTTGGCTTGATGAGCAAGTTGCGGAGACACTTTTTCTCTCCAGTATCACGATCGCCGAGTTGACATTCGGCATTGGTGCGCTGCCGGAGGGCAAACGCAAAAATGCGTTGTCGGCTGCACTCGATGGCGTATTGGCACTGTTTGCTGAACGAATACTGCCATTTGATACCGATGCAGCGCGCCGCTATGGCGACATCGCGGTCAAGTCGCGTGCTGCCGGGAAGGGCTTTCCGGTGCCGGACGGCTACATCGCCGCGATTGCTGCCGCGCGGGAATTCGCCGTCGCGACGCGCGATGCCGCTGCCTTTTCGGCTGCCGGCGTTGCAGTCATTGACCCTTGGCGTCGTGGTGCTTGACACCCCCGCACCAAAAACCCTCGCTTAACCCTTGTTCGGCACACTCTACGATCCACATAGTGTAGCCACGCATGACGATTGTGCCCAACCTAGAGAGCCACGTGACCATCCACCCCCTTGCGCTGACGGCGAAGCAGGACTTTGCCCATGTCGACACCTGGGTGTTCGATCTCGACAACACGTTGTATCCGCATGAATCCCAGGTCTGGCCGCAGGTCGATGCGCGGATCACGCTGTATCTGACCGAGTTGTTCGGGCTGGATGGAATGTCATCGCGTGCGTTGCAAAAATATTTCTACCAGCGCTACGGCACGACCTTGAACGGGCTGATGCAGGAAAACAATGTCTCGCCGGATGACTTTCTCGATTTCGTTCATCAGATCGACCTGACGCACCTTGATCCTGATCCGTATCTGGGCGAGGCGATTGCCGCGCTTCCGGGCCGCAAGCTGATTTACACCAATGGCACGCGCAAGCATGCGGAGAACGTCGCGGGCAAGCTCGGCATTCTGGGCAAGTTCGACGGGGTTTTTGGCATCTCCGAAGGCGGGCTTACGCCGAAGCCGGAGAAGGTCGCCTTTGAGCGCTTTTTTGCGGCATTTGGCGTGAATCCGGCGAATGCCGCCATGTTCGAGGATATGGAGAAAAACCTGATCGTGCCGCACGATGTCGGCATGCGCACGGTGCTGATTCTGCCGAAGACGCCAGATCCGTTCCGCGAGGCGTGGGAACAGGTGATCGTCAAGGCCGGCCACGTGCAGCATGTCACGACTGACCTGACAGGGTTTCTGGGCACCCTGCGCTGATCAGGCCGCCAGAGCCTGAACGCGGTCGCTGCTGCGGCACCGCCCGTTTGCCTCGATCGATTGGGCAGCAAGGCGCAGCAATGCCACCTCGTCATAACTCACGATGCAATCGCGGCCCGACGACTTGGCGATATACAGCGCCTCGTCGGCTCGGCTCAGCAGATAGCCCGTGTCAAGCGTGCCATCGGTGTTGGCAAGTCCAATGCTGGCTTTCACAGGAATGGTCTGGTCACCGTAGGCTGCACTGCTTTCGCGCAAGGCCATGATGAGATCGCCTGCAATTGCGGGTGCGCACGCAGCGTCCTCAATGAAGCAGATGAACTCCTCGCCTCCAAAGCGACCGAGTACGACGCCAGGCCCAAGCGTGCGGCGCATGATGCGCGCAGCATGGCGCAACGCTGCATCGCCACCAGCGTGGCCGAACGTGTCGTTGATCTTCTTGAAATGGTCGAGATCGACAAACAGCACGCTGCCCACGCGCCCGTTGGCAACACCGTCCGCAACTGCTCTTTCGATCTCGACGAGCACGGCGGCGCGGTTAGGAAGGCCGGTCAGATGATCGGTCCATGCCATCGCGATGACATCTTGTTGAAGCTGATGCGCCTTGAGCAGGCTCTTGCTGACCAACAGGCTGATGGGCAGTGCGACAAGCAGGCATGTCGTGATCGTGACGACATAAGCCGTCTGCAGCATCAATTCACGCAAGTGCAGGAGTTGGATCGGCAAGAGTGTGTCGAGGATGAGGTGAGCGAGAATGGTCGCAGAACATGTCGCCGCCGTCACCAGTGTGGTGGTCAGCCTGACAACGCCTTTCTCGGTGGTCACGTTCAATCGCATGGTCTGTGCGCAAATTCCGTTTCGGTTCCTGACCGACCATCGACATATTCGTTTACGAATCCCTTCAGTGATTGTCTCAGATTTTAGGTATCAAGTACTTTCCCGGATGTACCGCTTGACGGGTGACCTTGCTTGGTCTTTTCGTGCTGGCATCATTTGATCCAAGGACCCCGCCAGATGAACACTGCCGAGCTTGCCCGTACCATCGAAGCGGCCTGGGATGACCGCGCCAATGTCAGCACCGCGACCAAGGGTGCCGTGCGCGATGCTGTGGTCTCGGCGCTCGGGCTGCTTGATGACGGCAAGTTGCGCGTGGCCGAGAAGGTCGGACCTGAGTGGATCACCCACCAGTGGCTGAAGAAGGCCGTGCTGCTGTCCTTCAGGCTGAATGACAACGTCGTTGTGCCGTTCGACAGCGACAATGCAGGCTCCGCCGACAGTCCGGTCTACGGCTGGGACAAGGTGCAGACCAAGACACATGGCTGGGGCGCAAACCGCTTCCGCGATGCCGGCTTCCGCATGGTGCCGGGTGCAGTGGTGAGGCAGTCTGCATTCATCGCCAAGAATGTCGTATTGATGCCATCCTTCGTCAATGTTGGCGCGCGCGTTGACGAGGGCACAATGGTCGATACGTGGGCCACTGTCGGCTCATGCGCACAGATCGGCAAGAATGTGCACCTGTCAGGCGGCGT
>JBOFFB010000407.1:0-7132 GCA_051648385.1 Allobosea sp. | reverse complement strand
CAGCAGCATCCTACATCCTTGCCCGCCAGATGGGCGGCGACGCGCCGCTCATGGCAGAAATTACCACGATACAGACACTGCTGGCGATGCTGACCATGCCGATCATCCTGCTGACTTTCGTGATGTGATCATGTCGCGGACAAAATGCCTTGTCTTCCGATACACACAACCCTAGATTGAATCGTGAATCGATATCGAAGGTGGAGACGCGACCGTTATGGGCAATAAATCACCTGAATTTCAGGACATAATGACCGATAAGGTATTTATTGGACCTAGTTCACTGAATTCCGCTACAGGTTCTTTACTTCACTCCGAGGAGTACGCCAGATCAATTCTGCGACTTGAGGTTGCAACCTATATCGGTCAGATGACAGCGGAACTTGCGACCATGGCGAGGAATTCCGATCTGCCGCTACTTTCGTATTTCCTCGACATGGCGGCAGCTGAAGCGCGGGCGGCAGATGACAAGCTGCGTGACGTGCTGAAGGTTGGTCCTGATCCCGAAGCTCGGGCTGCGGTTACTCACGCCTGATCCAGAATATCATGCCCGCACATATCCGCCTGACGGATCGCGGTGGATCAATCCACGCATCTCCAGATCGACAAGCACGCCCTGCACCAGGCGTGCGGGCAAGCGGCTCTGGCGTGTAAGGTCATCGCTGCTGATGGCCGCTGTACCGATAAGATCGCAGACAGTATCTTCTGGCGTCACGGTGGTGGTATCTGCATGCAACGGCGAGAACTGATCGTCGTCCGATATCAGCGATGCTTCGCGGCGGTTCGCATGCTCCGGCGTCTGGCCGTGACTTTCTGGTGAAGCCGTCAGGAGCCAATCGAGTTCCTCAAGTCCGAGGTCGATCTGGCCCGTCACCTCGCCTGCACCATCGAACAGCTGTGTCGCGCGCGGAGCTTGCCCAATCTGCGGTTGCAACTCCGATATGATATCCTGTGCGGAACGGCAGATGTGAACCTCGCGGCGTGCCAGAAGGTCATTGGTGCCCTCGGCACGCGGGTCCATTGGCGAGCCGGGAACGGCAAAAAGCTCACGCCCCTCGTCAAGCGCCAGCCGCGCCGTTATCAGTGAGCCGGATTTGCGGGCAGCTTCAACAACCACGACTGCCATCGAAAGCGCTGCGACAATGCGGTTGCGGCGCGGGAAGTCACGCGGCCTCGGCTCGACCGTGAATGGCAATTCTGAAATGGCCGCTCCGCTTGCCAGCAATTCTTCAAGCAGCGGCTCATTCTGTTGCGGATAGATGCGGCCATGACCACCGGCCAACACAGCAACAGTGCCGGTCGCCACCGAAGCCATGTGCGCCGCCGTGTCGATGCCGCGCGCCAGCCCTGATACAATCACAAATCCGGCTTCGCCCAGTTCCCGCGCCAGCTTCTCGGTAAACTTCAACCCAAGGCCGGACGCATTGCGCGAACCGACCAGAGCAATCATCGGCTTTGCCAGAGCGGCAAGGTTGCCGCGCACGGCAATCAATGGTGGCGCGCTTTGCGAAGCCGCAAGTGGCACCGGGTAACCTGCTTCGCCCATGGCCACGAAACGCACACCGAGGCGGCGCGACTGCTCGACTTCAAGCTCGATGTCAGCCAACGATGGCAGGGCCAGCCGTCGGCCCGCTGAGCGCGCCAGCTCTGGCAGATTAGCCAGCGCCGCACCTGCACCACCGAAACGATTGATCAGTGTCCGAAAGGTCTTTGGGCCGATGCTCTCGGTTCGGATCAGCCGGAGCCAGTCGAAACGTTGCTGATCGGAAAGCTGGAAGCCTGCCATGATTCAGCTCTTCTGTCCGATCTTGCCCTCTGTCCCGGCCATCAAGCGGCTGATGTTTTCGCGGTGCATGAACCAGAGCAGCGCAGCAAGCATCGCCATCAGCAAGGCCATGCGGCCATGACCCAAAGCCCAGAGCGCAACAGGCGTGGCTACCGTGGCAACGAGAGCGGCCAGCGACGAGTACATGGACAGCTTGGCCGTGATCAGCCAGCTTCCAACAAACACCAGCGCCGCAACCGGCTGCAGCGCGAGAGCTACTCCGAGGAAGGTCGCGACACCCTTGCCGCCCTTGAAACCGAGCCAGACGGGAAACAGATGGCCCAGGAAAGCCCCGAGCCCGGCGGCAATTGCCGTGCCCTCGCCGCCTAGCCACCAGCCCAGCAGCACCGCAACGGTGCCCTTCAGCGCATCGCCCAGCAAGGTCAGTGCGGCGAGCTTCTTGTTGCCCGAGCGCAGCACATTGGTCGCACCGATATTGCCCGAGCCAATGGTGCGTGGATCAGGCCCGCCGCCAAGCTTGGTGACAATGATGCCAAATGGGATCGACCCGAGCAGGTAACCCACCACAAAGGCCAGAATGACGTGAAAACCATAGGCGGCGGCCAAGACGGGCTCCATTAAAATCGGTGCCTGCGATAAAAGACACCTTCTTCAACCTATAGGCGCAATGGCTCCGATGCAAACCGGCCACCGCATTGGCCACGCATCAAACCGTCAATCGCCGAGTAAAGGCAGACCGCGTTCGATGCTGGCGCGCTTCGCCTCCAGGAACGGTGGCAAGGAGAGCTTTTCGCCAAGCGTGGCCAACGGTTCATCCGCATCGAAACCTGGCCCGTCGGTGGCAAGTTCGAACAGAATGCCGTTCGGTTCGCGGAAGTAGAGGCTGCGGAAATAGTAGCGATCCACCGGCCCGCTGTTGGGATAGCCGACATCCGCCAGGCGCGCGGCCCAGACATCGTAGGCCTCGAAGGTCGGGATGCGGAGCGCGACATGGTGCACCGCACCTGCGCCTTCGGTGCCAATAGGCTTGTGCGGCTCGACGGCGACATGCAGTTCCGCCAATGGGCCACCCGTACCGATGGCGTAGGCATGAACCTCGCCATCCGCCAGCGCGGCATCCTTGAATGTCCCGGCAGGCGTCAACCCCAGCAACTGCTGCAAGATCATGTCCGTCGGCTTGAGATCGGCAAGGCTGAGCGCCAGCGGGCCAAGACCTCTGATCTGATGCTCGGCAGGCACCGGGCTGCGGTCCCAGATTTCGCCATCGCCCACGCCGCCATCATCGACCAGAGACAGGCGCTGGCCTTCGGGATCCTCGAAATCGAGGGTCAGGCGACCATTGCGCTCGATGATACCGCCATGCTGCACGCCCGCCATTGTCAGCCGCTGCACCCACCACTCAAGCGTGGCCTTGCTGGTGACGCGCAGCCCGGTGCGAATGATCGAGCGGGTTCCGCGCCGCGCCGGTGCAACAGGCCACTGGAAGAACGTGATGTCACTGCCGGGCGTGCCTACACCATCGCCGTAAAACAGGTGATAGGCCGAGGTGTCGTCCTGGTTGACGGTGCGCTTGACCATACGCATGCCAAGAACTTGCGTGTAGAAGCGATGATTGCCGACGGCGTCAGCGCAAATCGCCGTGACGTGGTGAAGGCCTGTGAGGTTCATGGGCGAATGTCCTTTCAGTGGCGAGCGGTGACGCGCTGTGTGTCATCTAGGTGCTGAAGCGCGCGATTGCATGCGGCCACATGCAGGCTGCACCTTGCCGGAATGCAAGCGCCTCGCATGGCATGACAGCAAGGGCCCCGCTCTCGGATGGGGGCATTGCAGACGGGAGCGCGATCTCGCCACAGCCGAAACGACAGGCCGCATTCAGGATATTTAGCCAGTTGACATTTCATATTTCCAGCAAGAGATTACTCTACGTATGCCTGTTGTTTGGGCACTATTCGGGGCTTGCCGTCATGAAAGCTGCATATCGATTCGTCGCCTTGGGCGCGATCATGCTTGCCGTTGTTGCGACACCAATTCCCGCAGACGCGCAAGACCGGCGCGTCCGGGTTGTCAACAACACCAGCCAGGTCATGGTCAGGCTCCAAGCCTCGAACATCAACCGAACGAGTTGGGAGGAGGATATCCTGGGTCGCAACGTGTTGTTGCCACGCCAAGCAACGAGGGCGAACCTCGATGACCGGTCAGGCCAATGCCTGTTCGACCTGCGCGCGACATTCCGCAACGGCGCGACCGCCACACGTCGGCGTATCAATATCTGCCAGATCAGCACATGGACGATCAACGACTGAACACGGCGCTCAAGCCGCGCCCTGATCAGTTGGCTTTCGACTTGGGCGCGGCCTTGGGTTTAGCTGGTGCCTTCGCCTTGGCGGCAGGCTTCGCCGCGCTCTTGGCTTTTGCAGGTTTCCGACCAGCCTTCACCGGTGGCCCGCTGGCGATCTTGGCGCGGATCAGGTCGATGGCCTGTTCAAGCGTGACGCCAGCTTCGGTGATGTTCTTGGGCAGTGTCGCGTTGACCTTGTCCCAATTGACATAGGCGCCGTATTTGCCGCCGCGCACCGTGATTGCGCCACCCTCCGGATAGTCGCCAAGCGCCCGCCCCGCAGGCGCTCCACCGAAGCGGCGGCCGCCCCCTGCCCCGCTTTCCTTGGCGACTATGAGGTCGATGGCGCGATTGGCACCGATTTCCAGAATATCATCATCCTTGCCGATGTTGGCGTAGGTCTTGCCGTGCTGCACATACGGGCCGAAGCGCCCGATACTGGCCAGGATCGGCTCACCGGTTTCAGGGTGCTTTGCCACCTCTCGCGGCAAAGAAAGCAGCACCAGCGCGCGATCAAAATCGATGGTGGCAGGTGTCACGCCCTTGGGCAGCGTCTGGCGCTTGGGCTTTTCGCCCTCGCCAAGCTGCACATAAGGCCCGAAGCGACCGTCGCGCACGGTAACATCGAAGCCTGTGACAGGGTCCTTGCCCAAGATCTTGACGCCCGGCTGGCCGCCACCCTCGCCGCTGGCCTCGCCATCGGCTGAAGGCGCAGCCATCGGCCTTGTATAGCGGCACTCAGGATAGTTCGAGCAACCGATGAAGCCGCCGGTCTTGGAAAAGCGCAGGCCGAGCCGCCCGGTGCCGCATGTCTTGCACAGGCGCGGATCGACGCCATCGGCACGCGCCGGGAACAGATGCGGCCCCAGCGCTTCGTCAAGCTTGTCGATCACCTCGCCGGTGCGCAGATCCTTTGCACCAGCGATCGACTTCGAGAACTCGTCCCAGAAGGCACGCATGATCTCTTTCCAGTCCACCTCGTGGTTGGAAATCCGGTCGAGATCGTTTTCGAGGCTGGCCGTGAAGTCATACTCGACATAGCGCGCAAAGAAGCTTTCGAGAAACGACGAGAGCACGCGGCCGGTGTCGTTCGGCACAAGCCGCTTCTTGTCGACCGTGACGTATTCGCGGTCACGCAGCACCTGCAGGATAGAGGCATAGGTTGAGGGTCGGCCAATGCCGAGCTCTTCCATGCGCTTGACGAGGCTGGCTTCGGAGAAGCGCGGCGGCGGCTCGGTGAAACTCTGCGTTGCCTTGATCTCCTTGGCACGCAGGTTCTCCGCTGTCGTCATCTGCGGCAGGCGGCGGCTCTCCTCGTCGTCCTCATCATCACGGCCCTCCTGATAGACCTTCAGGAAACCATCAAACAGCACAACCTGCCCGGTGGCACGCAAATCAAGCGTGCGGCCTCCAGCCTTGGCGGTGATCTCGACGGTGGTGCGCTCCAGCTGGGCGCTTTCCATCTGGCTGGCGATCGTGCGGATCCAGATCAGTTCATAGAGCTTGGCCTGATCCGGGTCGAGCTGGCGGATGACGTAGGCCGGCAGGCGGCCCATGTCAGTCGGGCGGATGGCCTCGTGGGCCTCCTGCGCGTTCTTGGCCTTGGTGGTGTATTTGCGCGGCACATCGGGCACATAACCAGCGCCAAACTCCTTGCCAATGACGCGGCGTGCAGCGGCAATTGCCGAGCCATCCATATCGACGCCATCGGTCCGCATGTAGGTGATGAGACCCACCGTCTCACCGCCAATATCAAGGCCTTCATAAAGCCGCTGCGCCAGCTGCATGGTGCGAGCCGGGGCAAACCCGAGCTTGCGCGAAGCTTCCTGCTGTAACGACGATGTCTGGAATGGCGGCGACGGGTGGCGCTTGACCGGCTTGGCTTCGATGCTGGCAACTTCGAAACTCGCGGCTTCCAGCGCTTTCCTGAAGGCCGCTGCCTCATCGCCATTGCCGACATCGAGGCGGTTGATCTTCTTGCCGTCCGCAGCGACCAGCCGCGCCTCGAAGGTATGGCCCCGCAGGGTTGCCAATACAGCGCTCAGCGTCCAGTATTCACGCGCACGGAAGGCTTCGATGTCGCGCTCGCGGTCACAGACCAGCCTGAGCGCCACGGACTGCACCCGGCCTGCTGACTTAGCGCCCGGCAGCTTGCGCCAGAGCACGGGCGACAGCGTGAAGCCGACGAGATAGTCCAGTGCCCGGCGAGCCAGATAGGCATCGACCAGCGCGCCGTCGATCTCGCGCGGGGCTTTCAGTGCCGCCGTCACGCTTTCCTTGGTGATGGAATTGAAGGTGACACGCTCGACCGGAATGCCCTTGAGCGCTTTCTTGTCATTGAGCGCCTGCAGCACATGCCACGAAATCGCTTCGCCTTCCCTGTCCGGGTCGGTTGCGAGAATCAGCCTTTCCGCACCTTTCACGGCCTTGGCGATTTCCGACAATTGTTTTGCGCCACGCCCCTCCAGCTCCCAGAGCATGGCGAAATCCTTCTCCGGATCGACCGAGCCATCCTTGGGCGGCAGATCACGGATATGCCCGAACGAGGCCACGACATGATAGTCGGAGCCGAGATACTTGTTGATCGTCTTCGCCTTGGCTGGCGACTCAACAACGAGCACTTTCATGGGCTTAAGGGTGCTTCCTGCGTGGGAGATTCAAGCCGGCAACGCTTGCGGCGAAAACCGGGTGCCCGGTTCACGAGCGGGCGGCAAACTGGTGCAACGCCATTCAGAAGTCAATTGAACGTGACCGGGCCCAGGGCAACGAGTCGAGGTTAACGCGGATTGAGCCCGATTGCGGTTGCGAGGTAGACAGTATCCCAGGTAGCGAGCTTTCGTTTTCCCTTGATGGAGGTTTTTCCGGGCATTGCGCGGATGAGGTTGAGGGCGAGGTGGCGGATGAGGGCCATGTTGGTGGCTCCGTGGCCTCGTCTGAGGCGCGATTGATCCTCTTTGAACTCGACGTCGAGCACCCAGTGCAGGCCGTTTTCGATGGCCCAATGGGAG
>JBOFFB010000406.1:0-5044 GCA_051648385.1 Allobosea sp. | reverse complement strand
CGACGCGCATGTAGCCCGCATCGCGCAATTCCAGCAGGGCATCGCCGAGGTTGCGCACCGGGATGATCGGCACGTGCTCGAGTGCACCGGATGCGCTTTTTGCCAGTACCCCCGTAGCATCAGGCGAGTGGCGCACTGTGACGATGACGGCGCTGACGCCGAAGGCTGCAGCCGAGCGCAGCATGGCTCCGACATTGTGCGGATCAGTGATCTGGTCGAGCACCAGCACGATGGCATCCGGCCCGAGTTCTTCCAGAGTCGGCGGCTCTAGCGGTTCGCATTCGAGATAGAGCCCCTGATGCACTGCGTCGGGCGTCAGCAACCGGTCGATCTCGCCGGGGCGCACCAGTTCGACAGGGCAGGGCGGCTCGCCGATTTCTTCGCGCACGCGGATCATGGCGTTTTCGGTGACCATTAGGCGGCGGTGGATGCGTCCGGGGTTGCGCAGCGCCTCGGCCACCGGGTGCCAGCCATAAAGCACGGTGACGTCAAGCGGCATGGGCGGGCGGGGCCCGCGGCTGCGGTTGCCGCCGAAGCGGTTGCCGCGCGCTTCGAATGGACGGCCACCCCCGCCATGAGGCCTGTCACCAAAGGGTTTGCGCGGGCCACCTGATCCGCGTGGTCCTTTTGGCCGCTCAGCATCACTCATGTTGCATTTCCCGTGTTTGCGCCGGTGACGCCAGCACGCGCCCTCGTAGCATTACTGCGCCAAATGCCAAACGCGTTGTCACAATAAACGATGTGTGCGGAGTTCTTGCGGTTGACATGGCGGCAAGGTGGCTCGTAAAACGCGTCGCTCCCGGTTTTACGCCGGTTGGTGTTGCGGCAAGCCCCGGTTTCAGTTCCTGGCTTTTCCTCGCACCCAAGTGGGGGAATGTCCCGAGCGGCAAAGGGGGCGGACTGTAAATCCGCTGGCTAAGCCTTCGCAGGTTCGAGTCCTGCTTCCCCCACCACCGTATTCCACTGATATGCTCTGAGCGCAGACTGGTGCGATTGCACCGCGAGTTCCGGAGGCAAGGCAGAACGGGCGTTCCGTGGCTAGGAATAGAACGATGATTTTGCGCCCTATGCATGCGTTTCCACGGGCCACTTCTGCCGCCGCCTTTCCGGACTTTCCGCCGCTTTCGTAATTTCCGATGCGCATCGGGCCGAGATGATAAGTCCGCCGCAGATGCAGGACTTTCTCGACAATCTTCGGGGCTGTGCGATTGACAGGGTTCTTGGGGATGGTCTTGCGGTTCTCAAGGCCAGCAACGCCATGCTGCAGGCGGGGGTTGATCCCAGTCTGGCAGACAAAGACGGAGTGATGCCGCTGGCGAGTGTCCGCGCCAAAGGGCAGACGGAAGTTGCACGGCTGATTGAGCAGGCTGGCGGCCGGCTGCGGCGTCAGCAGGTCGATCCGACGCCTGACTGTTAATCTGACATCGTCCGGCAATACGAATTGTGCAGGCCAGTGGACTGATATACCGTTGCGATACGGTGCGGTGTTTCCGTTCCTTCTTGGGAGAATATTCATGAGTAAGTTCAGTGCATTAAAGATCGCGGCTGGCTTTGGCATGGCTCTTGGCCTCGGGCTGTCTATGTTGGTGCCTGCCCATGCGCAGGCCACGCTTGATACTGTGAAGAAGCGGGGGAAGGTGTTGTGTGGCGTCTCGCCCGTATCGGCCGGGTTCTCGTTCGCTGATGACAAGGGCGTGCGACGCGGTTTCGATTCGGATGTCTGCCGCGCTATTTCCGCGGCAGTGTTCGGCGATCCGGAAAAGGTCGAGTCGGTTCCACTCAGCACCAATGTGCGCTTCCAGGCGCTTCAATCCGGTGAAATTGACGTTCTGTCGCGCCAGACCACTTGGACATTCTCGCGAGACAATTCGCTTGGCCTCGATTTCGGACCTGTGGTGTTTTACGACGGTCAGGGCATCATGGTGCCCGCAAAGCTCAACGTTAAGAGTGCTAGCGAGCTTGCCAGCGCCGTCGTCTGCGTACTGCCAGGTACGACAACACAGCAGAACCTGGAAGACTTCTTCAGACCCCGCAACATCAAGTACGAGTCGGTGGTGATCGAGAATTCGGACGAGTGGCGCAACGCCTATTTCTCCGGTCGCTGCGACGCCATCACGACGGATCGCTCTGACCTCGCATCGGTCCGCTCTGTCGCGCCGGATCCTAAGGCCCATGTCATCCTGCCAGAGACAATCTCGAAGGAGCCACTGGCACCAGTCGTCAGACAGAACGATGCCAACTGGCGCGATATTGTCAGTTGGTCGATCTACGCCATGATTGCCGCAGAAGAACTCAAGATCACCCAAGCCAATATCGACACCTTCCTGACCAGCAAGAATCCTGAGGTACAGCGCATGCTTGGCGTCACGGGTGATCTCAGCAAAATGCTTGGTCTTGAGCCGCGATGGGCATTCAACATCATCAAAGGCGTTGGCAACTATGAAGAGCTATTCAATCGCAACCTAGGACCTGACACCCGTATCGGTCTTTCCCGCGGCCCAAACAAGTTGTGGACGGAAGGCGGTCTGCTCTATTCGCCGCCATTCAGGTAGGGCTCACGACCGGGTCGCTTCCGGCGTAAAAAACGAACAGCCCGGCAGGTGATTGATCGTCATCTGCCGGGCCTATCCTCCCCCTCAGGCCAAGAGTTCAGACGGGCATGCCGGAATGATGCGACTGTTCTACGATCTGCGTGTGCGTGCCGTGTTTTATCAGGTGTTGGCGGTGGCGGGCGTTGTCGCGACCGGCTGGTATCTGGCCTCGAATGTATCGCAGAAGCTTGCTGAGCAGAACATCGTCACTGGCTTTGCATTCCTGAGCCGCGAAGCCGGCTTCGTCATCAGCGAGAGTTTCATCGACTACAAGCCGACCGACAGTTTCGCCCGCGCACTTCTGACCGGTGTTCTCAACACGATCTGGGTCTCGTCGCTGGCCGTCATCTTCGCCACATTGATTGGTGTTGTCATCGGCATTTCGCGGCTGTCGAGCAATCCGATGCTCAGGTCACTCGCATTCTTCTATGTGGAGGTGCTGCGCAATGTGCCGCTGCTTCTGTATCTGTTCCTTTGGTACGGACTGATCATCACTGTGTTGCCGCCCGTGCGCGAGGCAATCGAGTTGATGCCGCATGTATTCGTCTCAAACAGCGGCCTGACAATTCCGGCCATGATGTGGTCACCAGCCCACACGAACGTGCTCATGGCCTTTGCAGCAGGCGTTGTGCTGGCCATTTTTGTGCGTAGACGCATGATCGCGCAACGGGTCGCGACTGGGCAGGTCAGACACATCTGGCCCTGGGTACTGATGTCGCTGTTTGCACCGGTCCTGATCGCTGCGCTGGTCTTTCAGCCCGAGATCATCATCGAGTACCCGCAGAAGGGTCGGTTTCGCCTCGCCGGAGGTGCGCATCTCAAGCCAGAGTTTACTGCACTCCTGATGGGGTTGACGCTATCTGCATCAGCAGGCATTGCGGAAATAGTGCGCTCCGGCATTCTTTCGGTACAGAAAGGCCAATGGGACGCCGCCAAGTCGCTGGGGCTCGACCACGGCATGTCGTTGAAGCTCGTGGTATTGCCGCAGGCACTTCGGGTCATCATTCCACCGCTCACGAGTTCCTATCTCAGCCTGTTCAAGAACTCGTCACTTGCAACGGCGATCGGGTACCCTGATCTGGTCCTTGTCACAAATACGACGATGAACCAGACCGGTCAGGCAATTGAGGGTATAGCCATCATGATGATGGTCTATCTCAGCTTGTCGATCATGATTTCGCTTGTCATGAACTGGTACAACGCCCGCGTGGCGCTCAAGGAGCGTTGAGCGATGGCGCAAACCGATCCAGCAGCAGTGATGCCGCCACCGCAGCCGGGCTATCTGCAGCGCGTCGTGAAACCGCTGTTTGGAACGCCGCTCAACGCGGTGATCTCATTGATCTGCCTGTGGCTGTTCTGGATCATCGTCAAGGCTGTCTGGGGCTGGCTTGTTACCCGTGCGGTCACGGAAGGTGGTGCCGTGGTGTGCCGGGCCGGCAGCGGGGCCTGCCTGCCTTTCCTCGCCACAAAGGCGCGGTTCATGATCTTCGGCGTCTATCCCTATGACGAGCACTGGCGCCCTGGCCTGTCGATGGCGCTGTTCTTCGCAGCCATAGGCATTTCGATGATGCCGCGCTTCTGGGGGCGTTGGCTCCTTGCACTATGGGCAATCGTGATCATCGCCAGCATGATCCTGATCTCAGGCGGCATTTTCGGCCTCCAGGCCGTGCCGACATCACAGTGGAGCGGACTGCCGCTCTCCTTCATCCTCACAGCTGTTGGCCTTGCGCTGGGTTTTCCGCTTGGCGTTGTGCTGGCGCTGGCGCGCGCCTCGAAACTGCCCGCGATCCGCATCATCGCCGTGGTCTTCATCGAGGTCATTCGTGGTGTGCCGTTGATCTCGATCCTGTTCATGGCCTCGGTAATGCTACCGCTGTTCATGCCGACTGGCGTGACGGTGGACAAGCTGCTGCGCGCCCAGATCGCGATCATCATCTTCGCCGCGGCCTATATTGCCGAAGCCGTGCGTGGTGGATTGCAGGCTATCCCGCGCGGCCAGCACGAGGCCGCTGGTGCACTCGGGCTGCATTACTGGCAATCGATGCGACTGATCGTGCTGCCTCAAGCGCTGAAGATCGTGATCCCGCCGCTGGTCAACATCTCGATCGGATTCTTCCAGGATACCACGCTGGTAACGATCATCGGCCTGCTGGACTTTCTCTCGACGATACGGACCGCGATGCTGGACCCGGAATGGATCGGCGCTGCCGTGCTGGAGGGCTATCTCTTTGCCGCGACGGTGTATCTCGTCTTTTCCTACGGAATGGGGGCCTACAGTCGATATCTCGAGCGTCGCCTGCGCACGGGGCACCATTAGCAGGCCGCTGAAGAAGTTGCGACCAGTTTCATTTTCTCGCGTTTTTGAGCAGCTTTCAGAGTTTTGGCGGTGGATTTTCCACCATCAGATGTCGAATTTCCCGCCATACTGGTCAAGATATTGATCATGCTGGGAT
>JBOFFB010000405.1:0-2627 GCA_051648385.1 Allobosea sp. | reverse complement strand
GGTACCGATGCACTCAGGGTTCCTGGTGAAGTTCCGGGCCGAGGACACGAAGGACAAGAAGGAGCACAGCGCGCCCCTGGCGAAGGAACTGGTTGAGCCCCTACGCCTCTATCTCCGTGAGATTCGGTCGGTGCTGGCGCGGGGCCGTCCTTCGCCAGGTCTCTGGATCACCCACCACGGCAAGGCATTCTCGGCGGATGGTCTCGCCAGTGACATCGAGATCACCACCGCGCGGTATCTGGGCGTGAAGCTCAATCCGCATGCCTTCCGGCACATCGCGGCCACGTCGATTGCCGAGGTTGACCCGGAGCATGTGGGCATCATCAAGGACATCCTCGGACACGCGACCCTGGACATGGCCGAGCGGCACTACAACCGCGCCTCCGGCATTTCCAGTTGCAACGCGTTGCAATCGATACTGGAAGACATCCGGAAGAATGTGCCTAGGATGGGCAGGGCCAAGCCGGATCGCGTCCCTCGTCGCCGCGATCCCCGCAACCGATAAAGGGCCCGTCATGCGTGCAGCCATCTACGCCCGTTACTCTTCCGACCTGCAAAGCGAAGCCTCCATCGAGGACCAGTTGCGGCTTTGCCGGCGCCTGATCGGCCAGCAGGGCTGGTCCGCTGCACAGTCTTATGCCGATGCAGGGATCAGCGGAGCCTTACTCCTGCGCCCCGGTTACCAGCAACTGCTGACAGATGCCCGCCAGCACCGCTTCGACGTGGTTGTGGCGGAAGGCCTCGACCGGATCAGCCGCGACCAGGAGCACATCGCCGCCTTCTACAAGCAGATGTCCTTCAACGGGATCATGATCGTCACGGTGGCAGAGGGCGAGATCAGCGACCTCCACATCGGACTGAAGGGGACGATGAGCAGTCTGTTCCTGAAGGACCTAGCACAGAAGACCCGGCGCGGTCTCGAGGGCCGCGTGCGCAACGGCAAGTCCGCCGGCGGGATCACGTATGGCTACCGCATCCTGCGCAGCCTGAATGCTGACGGCACGCCGGTGACCGGTGAACGGCAGATCGACGCGGCCGAGGCCGAGATCGTGCGCCGCATCTTCCGCGACTACAGCAACGGGTTTAGCCCGCGCTCCATTGCGGCGGCGCTGAACCGGGAAGGTGTTTCCGGCCCGAGGGGTCCCTGGGGCGCATCGACCCTTCATGGCAACCACGAGCGCGGCACCGGGATTCTGAACAACGAGCTCTACATCGGGCGGCTAGTGTGGAACCGGCAGCGGTTCCTCAAGGATCCCGTGACCGGCAATCGCGTGGCGCGGATGAACCCCAAGTCGGATTGGGTGATCGAGGAGGTACCGGCGCTCCGGATCGTTGACGATGCTCTCTGGGCTCGCGCAAAAGCCCGGCAGGGTCTGACCCGGAACATGGCGATCCGCGACGGCATCCGACATGTGGGCCGCACCAGGCGCCCGGTGCACCTGTTCTCAGGGAAGCTGACCTGCGGCTGTTGCGGCGGGGGGGTGATCCTTCTCGGCAAGACCTACTACGGCTGCGCGGCGGTCCGGAACAAGGGCACTTGCGACAACCGGCTAACCCTCCGGAAGGAAGAGTTGGAAGCCCGGGTCCTGGGCGGGTTGAAGGACCAGCTTCTGCATCCCGACCTGATCGAGCGTTTCGTCCGCGAGACCCAGGCGGAGTTCAATCGCCTTGCCAACGACCGCCAGCGCGACCGCACCCGGATCGAGCAGGACGCGGCCCGGATCGACCGGCAGATTACGCAGATCGTCGCTGCCATCGCGGACGGAATGTATCACCCCTCGATGAAGGAGAAGATGACCCAACTCGAAGCTCGCAAGGCGGCCCTCGCCCTGGAGCGAGATCATGTTCCTGACGATGCGCCGGTCCTGCTGCATCCTGGCCTGGCCGACGTCTATCGTCGGAAGGTGTCGGAGTTGACCAAGGCGCTGCACGACCCGTCCTCGCAAGCCGAGGCCGCGACGCTGATCCGCAGCCTGCTGACGACCATCCGACTGGTGCCGGTGGAGGGTCGGGTCGTTTTGGAGCTGGTGGGCGAACTTGCCGGTCTTCTGGCCCTAGGGGTCGAGAACGATAAAAGCCGCGCTTGTGGCGCGGCTGTTTTGGGCGGTTCGACGGTAATGGTTGCGGGGACAGGATTTGAACCTGTGACCTTCAGGTTATGAGCCTGACGAGCTACCGGGCTGCTCCACCCCGCGCCAGGGTTTGTCCGAGGTTTGTTTTCGGACCGGTGATTGGTATCGTTTTTGAGTGAGGTGTCTCTTTTCAGGTCTGGCGGTGACCTACTCTCCCACGTCTTGAGACGCAGTACCATTGGCGTGGGCGCACTTATCGGCCGAGTTCGGGATGGGATCGGGAGTTTTGCGCTCGCTATGACCACCAGACCAGAGAAGAGACCGGGGCTGTCGCTTTCGCGGCTTCCCCAAACATCAGTGTTGTTCCAGGTTTTCGTCACGTGTTCTACGTGCTTTTGACGATCCGTAAGGCAAGTTGCCTTGCTGTTACCGGATCAGATCAAGCCTATCGGGCAATTAGTACCAGTCAGCTGAATGCGTTACCGCACTTACACCTCTGGCCTATCGACGTGGTGGTCTTCCACGGCCCTCAAGGGAGACCTTGTTTTGAAGGGG
>JBOFFB010000404.1:0-6819 GCA_051648385.1 Allobosea sp. | reverse complement strand
AATCAAAGCCCTCTCGAACTCAAAGATTGATGATATTCCATATCCTTATAACATAATTGAACAAGGTAGTCCCCAGATCAGGCGAGCACTGTCAGACGATCTGAATACGCCGCTTGCAATTACACAAATGCACGGTTTGTATTCGGAGTATTTAAAGGGCAGACTAGAATGGGGGGAACAGCTTATAGCAAGTTGCGCAATGCTAGGGTTATCGCTTGACGGCAATCATGAAGAAGCACCTTCTATCCCGTTTCTGAACGCAAACGCCCTCATCAACGCCCGGCTCGAGGCCCGCCGCGCCAAGAATTTCGCCGAATCCGACCGCATCCGCGACGAACTCGCCGCCATGGGCATCGCGCTCAAGGACGGCAAGGACGAGGGTGGCAACCCGGTCACCACGTGGGAGGTGAAGCGGTGAACAAGGCAATCAGACGAACGGCGCAACTCATCGTCATTCCGGGGCGGCGCATCTGCGCCGAGCCCGGAACCCATCACGCTGCATCATGCAAGGTGGCGGCAATCAAGGTATCGCGAACTGTTCAATTTTGCGCTGATGGGTTCCGGGCTCTGCTAGCGCAGCCCCGGAAAGACGCGGCGTTCATGACATATGGAAAGACATCCCCCTGATGGGCAAGAAAGACAAACCTGCAATGATCGACACCATCCTCGTCAATGCGCTGATCGAGGCGCGCATCGAGGCGCGCAATGCCAAGGATTTTGCTGAATCCGACCGTCTGCGCGCGGAGATCGTGGCGCAGGGCGTGGTGTTGATGGACGCGAAGGACCCGGTTACGGGCGAGTTTTCGTCGACATGGCGGCCGCTTGATGCGGAACCGAAGGCGAAGCGTGAGCGCAAAACGGAGGAGGGCGCGCCATGAGCTACCCCATGCGCCCTGCGCTGCCGGCTGACTATGAGAACCTTGCCATCCTGTTCCAGGCCTCGATCGAGGAACTGGCGTTGGACGCCTATTCCGATGAGCAGCGCGCGCTTTGGGGTGCCAAGGCCGAGGACCAGAAGGCGTGGGCCAAGCACTTGTCGGGCTGCCTGGTGCTGGTCGCCGAAGAAGACGGCGAGCCGGTCGGGTTCGCCGCCATGCGTGACAATGCGATCATCGAAAACGTGCATGTCCACCCCGATGTCGCCTTCATGGGCGTGGGGCGGCAATTGCTCGATGCGCTGGAGCGGCTGGCCATGGCGCGTGGCGCGAAGAAACTCAGCGTCGCGGCCACCGACAATGCGCTGCCGTTCTTCGAGCGGCTCGGCTTTGTCGCCATCCGCCGCTCGACCTTGAGCGTTGGCGAGGAATGGCTTCCCAGCATGGTGATGGACAAGCCGCTGGCCGCGAACACGGATGACGCGGCATGACAACCCTCGCGAAAGATCGCGTCTACCTGTTCGACACCACGCTGCGTGACGGCGCACAGACGACGGGCGTCGACTTTTCGTTGGCCGATAAACGCACAATCGCCACCATGCTCGACGGGCTCGGGCTTGACTATGTCGAGGGCGGTTATCCGGGTGCAAACCCGCTTGACACGGCCTTTTTCGCGGAGAAGGCGACCAAAACTGCCAAGTTCTGCGCCTTCGGCATGACGCGCCGTCCGGGCCGCTCCGCTTCGAACGATCCGGGCATTGCCGGGCTGCTGCAGGCCAAGGCGGACACCATCGTCTTCGTTGCCAAGGCCTGGGACTATCACGTCCGCGTGGCGCTGGAGACAACCAACGAAGAGAACCTTGCCAGCATTGCCGACAGCGTGAAGGCCGCCATTGCCGCAGGCCGCGAGGCGATTGTCGATTGCGAGCATTTCTTCGACGGCTTCAAGGCCAACCCGGACTATGCGCTGGCCTGCGCCCGCACGGCGCATGAGGCCGGGGCTCGCTGGGTCGTGCTCTGCGACACCAATGGCGGCACGCTGCCGGACGAGATCACTACCATCGTCAAGGCGGCAATGGCCGTCGTGCCGGGCAGCCATCTCGGCATCCACACCCATGATGATTGCGGCTGTGCGGTGGCCAATTCGCTGGCCGCAGTCGAAGCCGGCGTGCGCCATATCCAAGGCACTCTGAACGGGCTCGGTGAGCGTTGCGGCAATGCCAACCTTGTCACGCTGATCGGCGCGCTGAAGCTGAAGGACGGCTTGAGCCAGCGCTACGAAATCGGCGTCGATGAGGCGCGTCTTGGCGATTTGACCAAGGCCTCGCGCCAGCTTGATGAAATCCTCAACCGCTCGCCCAACCGGCATGCGCCATTTGTCGGTGCCTCCGCCTTCGCCACCAAGGCCGGCATTCATGCCTCTGCGGTGCTCAAGGAGCCTGAAACCTATGAGCATGTCGCACCAGAAAAGGTCGGCAATGTGCGCCGGGTTCTGGTTTCCGATCAGGCCGGCAAATCCAAC
Organism: Allobosea sp.; assembly: GCA_051648385.1. Lineage (GTDB taxonomy): Bacteria > Pseudomonadota > Alphaproteobacteria > Rhizobiales > Beijerinckiaceae > Allobosea. The sequence goes on along the minus strand of JBOFFB010000404.1, from coordinate 4,422 downwards.
CTGATCTCGGAGCTGGAGCGCATCGGCGTCACCATCGACAAGTCTGATCCGCGCTTGGGTCGCGTGCTCAGCGAAGTGAAGGAAAAGGAGGCGCAAGGCTACGCCTATGAGGGTGCCGACGCTTCCTTCTTCCTGCTCGCCAAGCGTGTCATGGGGCAGGTGCCGAACTATTTCGATGTCGAGCGCTTCAAGGTCAACGTCGAGCGCCGCTACAACGCCATCGGCGAGCTGGTCACCTTCTCCGAGGCCATCGTCAAGGTGAAGATCGGCGGGCATACGCGCATGTCGGTGGCCGAAGGCAACGGACCGGTCAACGCGCTCGACAAGGCGCTGCGCAAGGATCTCGGCCGCTATCAAGACGTGATCAAGGGTCTGAAGCTGGTGGACTACAAGGTCCGCATCTTCCAGGGCGGCACGGATGCCGTGACCCGCGTATTGATCGACTCGGCGGACGGCACCGAGCGCTGGACGACGGTGGGCGTCAGCGCCAACATCATCGATGCGTCATTCCAGGCGCTGGTGGACTCGATCACCTATCGGCTGGTGCGGGCAGGGGTGAAGGGCGAATAGGCATGAAGCAGCAACCGTATTCACGGCTGCCTCATGACGACCGCCAAACTCATCAATCCGTCAGCCTGATCTGCTTTTCGCCGCACAGGTTGGCGCTGTCCGAATCGTTCTCGCTCTCGTCTTCAAAACGCGCCAGCACATAGAAGGTGCAGCCGGTCGGCCTTGTCAGTTTCAGTTTGGCGGATTTTCCGGGCGCAAGCGGGGCACTTAGCTTGCCGACGAGCCTGGGCTGCTCGCCCGTGGTGGCGATCTCGAAGGCGGTCATTGCGACGGTGCGGGCATTGATGACGGTGATCTCCGCTGGCGGGCGTTGAGCGCGCTGGGCTTGTGCAAGTGCGGGAACGGCAAGAACAAGAGTGGCCAATGTGGCGGCGACAAACGACATGAACTTCATGGATCTCAAATCCCTTTTTTTGTCGTGATGGAATGTCGGAAGGTCTCGGAACGTCATCACGCTAGGTTGAGCCTGTCGGCAAGGCAAGAGCAAGGCGAAATTCCGATATAAGGACCTCGTTTCGCATTGGTTACGCCTAGCGCAGGACTGCCATGTCTCAATTTGCCATCAATGCATATCGCGCAAGCCGGCTCGATGGCCTATATCCCGGTAACAATTGCAGATTGAACGCATGAACCCAGCCGCCGACCAAACGCCTTCCGCCCGACCAGCCACTGCCAAACCGGTTGTTTCCGCCGATTCCGGGGGCTTTGTCTCGACCTTCCGCGCGCTTTGGCCCTATTTGTGGCCCCGTGATCGGGCAGATCTGCAGCGCCGGGTGATTCTTGCCTTCGCGCTGCTGGTGATTGGCCGCATCATCCTGATCGGTGTGCCGTTTGCGTTCAAATATGCGACCGATGCGCTCACCTCCGAAAAGGCAGGCTCTGCCTCGTTCGACTGGACCTGGCTGGCCGCCGCGCCGCTTGTGCTTGTGGCCATTTACGGCGTCATGCGTGTCGGCTCTGCCGCCTTCATCCAGTTGCGCGACGGGGTGTTCGCACCCGTGTTCATGCATGCCGTGCGCAAGCTGGCGAACCAGACCTTTGGCCATTTGCACTATCTGTCGCTGCGTTTCCATCTGGAACGCAAGACCGGCGGCCTGACCCGTATTCTGGAGCGCGGCCGCTCCGGCATCGAGGACATGGTGCGCCTCGGCCTCAACCAGCTGATCCCCGTCATCGTCGAGCTCACGCTGATGATCATCGTGCTTTTCTGGACATTTGACTGGCGCTACGTGGCGCTGCTGCTCGTCATGCTGGTGGCCTACATGGTCTTTACCATCAAGGCCACCGAGTGGCGCATCAACATCCGCCGCAACATGAACGACAGCGATACCGACGCCAACACCAAGGCCATCGATTCGCTGCTCAATTTTGAGACGGTGAAGTACTTCGGCGCAGAGAAGCGCGAATCTGCCCGCTATGACGTGGCCATGGCCAAGTACGAGCGCAACAGCGTCAAGGCCTACCAGTCGCTGGCGGTGCTCAACTTCGGGCAGGCCATGATCTTCTCGGTTGCGCTCACCATCGCCATGTGGATGTGCGTGGATGGCATCCGCTCTGGCCGCAACACCATCGGCGATTTCGTGCTGATCAACGCCCTGCTGATCCAGCTCTACACGCCGCTCAATTTCATGGGCACGGTTTACCGCGAGATCAAACAGGCGACGTTGAACATCGAGGAGATGTTCAACCTGCTCAACCGTGACCCGGAAATCATCGACAAGCCGGGTGCACCGGAGCTCTCGGTCGGCAACGGCGAAGTCCGCTTCGAGGATGTGCATTTTGCTTACATCCCCGAGCGCAAGATCCTGAAAGGCATCAGCTTCACCGTTCCGCCCGGAAAGACAATTGCCATTGTCGGACCCTCGGGAGCCGGCAAGTCGACCATCTCGCGGCTGCTGTTCCGCTTTTATGAGCCGAGTGCTGGCCGCGTGCTCATCGACGGGCAGGACATCGCATCGGTGACGCAAACCTCGCTGCGTGCCGCCATCGGCATGGTTCCGCAGGACACAGTGCTGTTCAACGACACCATCGGCTACAACATCGCCTATGGCCGCGATGGTGCCTCCGAGGATGATGTGCGGGCTGCCGCCGACATGGCGCAGATCGACACGTTCATCACCTCCTTGCCCGAGGGCTACAAGACCCAAGTGGGCGAGCGCGGGCTCAAGCTTTCCGGCGGCGAGAAGCAGCGCGTTGCCATTGCCCGCACCTTGCTGAAGGCGCCGCCAGTGCTTGTGCTCGACGAAGCCACCAGCGCGCTGGACACCTTCACCGAGCGGGAAATCCAGGGCTCGCTCGACAAGGTCTCGATCGGTCGCACGACGTTGGTCATCGCCCATCGCCTCTCCACCGTGGTCAACGCAGATGAAATCATCGTGCTCGACAAGGGTGTCATCGCCGAGCGCGGCACCCATGATGTGCTGCTGATGCAGAATGGCATCTACGCCGCCATGTGGAACCGCCAGCGCGAAGTTGCAGTCGCCGAGGAAACGCTGAAGCGCGCGGCGGAAGCCGAGGAGCCAAGCGTCAGGATCACGTTGACCACATGACGCTTGTGGCTCCTGCACAGGCCGTCCGGTCGTTTCCCCTGTTCATCGCGGGAATGGCGGCCACACAAATTCTGGGATGGGGCACTACCTTCTACTTGCCCTCGATCCTCGACCGGCCGATCGGTCGCGAGCTTGGCGTTGGTCGCGAGGTCATCTACGGCGGCATCACCGTCATGCTGGTCATGGCGGCGCTTGTCGGCCCACGCTTCGGGCGCTGGATCGACGAGGGTGGCGCGCGCCATCCCATGCTGATCGGCAAGCTCTTTCTGGCAGCCGGGCTGATCGCCATCGGCCTCAGCACCGGACCGGTGAGTTATCTCGCTGCATGGGTGCTGATCGGCATCGGCACGCCGCTCTCGCTCAGCATCGGCTCGCTGGCCTCCGTCACCCAGACCTTCCCGGAGCGCGGCAGGCGTGGCCTGAGAGCGCTGATGCTGTTCGGCGGCCTTTCCAATGGCATCATCTGGCCAATGACCGGCTGGCTGGAAACCGAGATTGGCTGGCGCAACGTCTGCTTTGTCTATGCCGTTGTTCAACTGCTGGTCTGTTTGCCGCTCGCCCATATCCTGATCCGCAAGCCAGATGCCGACGGTGGCGCTGCAAGGAACGCGACAAAACCGGCTCTCGGGCTTCTTTCCGAAGGGCAGCGCCACCAGGGCTTCTGGCTGATCGTGCTGGCAGCCGGGTTCAGCGGTCTCGTGTCATGGGGCCTGCCACTGTATTTCGTCGCCATGTTCCGGCAGGGCGGAATGGAGCTTGGCATGGCGATCTTCATGGCGTCGATGACCGCCTATTTCACCTTCGTCGCGCGGTTCACCGACTTTGCGCTGGCGGGCCGCGTCGCTGGCGTGAGGATCGTCGCCGGAGCCTCGCTCGTGTCGCCTATTGTCTTCGTGATGATGATCTTTGCGCTCGGCTCGATGTCACCGGGCTTGCAGCAAAGCCTGCTGATCGGTGCCGCCATGGCGCTTTACGGCATCTCGACGGGACTGATTGCCACATCCCGCGCCACTTTGCCGCTCGAACTCTTCGGTTCGGGTGGTTATGCGACATTGCTGGGCAAACTGTCGTTTTTCCTCAGCATGTTGTTTGCGGCTTCGCCACTGTTGTTTGCGTTCATCTATGACGGCCTCGGCATGCAAGCCGCCCTGTGGGTCGGGTTGATTGGCTCGCTGATTGCGGCAATCGGATACTGGCGGTTGGACCGGCTGGTGACAGGTGGGCAGGCAATTTCTTGACGCATTGTGCTGTGCGCTACACCATCCCGCGATGACGAAGATGTCTGATGCCTGCTCACTTGCCT
>JBOFFB010000403.1:0-2756 GCA_051648385.1 Allobosea sp. | reverse complement strand
GCCGCCTCGATTTCGAGCCGTGGAAAGCCCTCATCCTGCGTCTTGATCTCCTGCAAACAGAGAACGTCAGGCTCCGCCTCCTTCAGGAAAGCCAGCAGGTGTTCCAGCCGCTGGCGGATGGAATTGACGTTCCAGGTGGTGATTCGCATGTGGCCTGCCCGCGATGACGATATGACAGTCATAGAGATGTCAGGGCTGCGAACCTAGATGGATTCGGTAGGGGACGGCATCGTGCGTCCGCTTGGGACCAGTCTGAAGATGGACTTGCATCAGCATATCGATTTGTATTGCGAGCGCACGAGCTCGGCATTCTGGGCCGAGCCAATCAACGCGATCAGCAACTCGGGCTTCATTCTGGCCGCGCTTCTGGGCCTTTGGCGCTGGCGGCAGGCGGGTGGGCGCGATTGGCCGGCGCTAGCCATGATCGTGCTGGTCGCCATGATCGGGATTGGCTCCTTCCTGTTCCACACTTTCGCCAACCGCTGGTCGCTGATGGCGGATGTGATCCCGATCCAGTTGTTCATGCTTGGCATGTTCGGGTTGATGCTGGTCCGGCTCGTGGGCTGGCCGGTCTGGACCGCGCTGCTGGGTGCGCTGGTCTTTCTCGGCACAGGATTGCTTGCGCCAAGGGCGGCGGCCTTGCTTGGGCTGGGCGACAGCGCGGGGGCTGCCTTCGGTTACGGCACGGGACTGGTCGCCATGTTGCTCCTGGGGGGCTGGGCGGTGTTGATGGGCAGCCAGCCACGGGCGGATGTGGGGCGATGGGTGCTGGGGGCAGCCCTCGTTTTCGGCGGCTCGCTCACCGCGCGCCAGCTTGATGTTCCCTTGTGCGACCTGCTGCCGATGGGAACGCACTTCCTCTGGCATGCGCTGAACGCGGTGACGCTGGGGTTGCTGCTGGTGTCTGCCATTGAATTGCGGCGCCTGAAGGCTATCGGAGCCATCCGATCAGCAGGGGCACGATCAGCGCGGTCACCAACCCGTTGAGACCCAGCGCGATGCCTGCGAAGGTGCCAGCCACCGGGTCGACCTGAAAGGCGCGGGCCGTGCCGATGCCGTGAGAGGCGACACCAGCCGCAAACCCCCGCGCACGGTAGTCGGTCAGGCCCATGGCGTTCATCAGCGGCGTCACCATGATCGCTCCCAGCACACCGGTGCTTATCACCAGCGTGGCGGTCAGTGCCGGGTTGCCGCCGATTTCCTGCGAGACACCCATGGCGATGGCAGCGGTCACCGATTTCGGCGCGAGCGACGCCAGAACATCAAACGGCGCACCGAAGGCCCAGGCGATGCCGACGGCGGACACCACGGCAGTGAAGGCTCCTGCCAGCAAGGCCGCAAAGATGGGCGGCAGCGCCTTGCGAACGGTAGCCCAATTGCGGTGCAGCGGCACAGCCAGCGCGACAGTGGCAGGCCCGAGCAGGAAGTGCACGAACTGGGCGCCCTCGAAATAGGCCTCGTAGGGCGTGCGCGTCAGCGTCAGCAGCGCCGCCAGTAGCAGCACCGCGATCAACACCGGGTTGACCAGCGGGTTGCGGTCGGCGCGCTGGGAAAGCCAGTCAGCGATGGCATAAGCGGCGAGCGTCGCCGTCAGCCAGAACAACGGGCTTGCAGCAAGGAAGACCCAGAGGCGGGCAGGGTCGCTCACGGCTTGTCGCCAGCGTCAGGTTTGGCATCGGTTCGGCGTGCCACGGCGACGAACACCAGCGCCGTCACGACCAATGTCAGCGCTGTTGAGCCGATCAGCGCGATAATCAGTCCGGGTCCGTGGGCGGTCAGCACCTCCGTTTGCCGGATGATGCCGGTGCCCGCCGGCACGAACAGCAACGAGAGATTGGCAAGCAGGAATGCGGCGACTGCGCCCAGCGGAAGGGCGCCGATGTCAGCGCTGTCTGGCTTCAGTGTGGCGCGCACTTGCAGCGCGGCGAACAGCAGCGCCATGCCGATGACGGGGCCCGGAACGGGCAGGGCAAGTCCGCGTGCCAAGACTTCGCCCGCAAGCTGGCAACCGAGTAGTATCAGGATGGCGTGGAGCATGAGGTGACGCTAGCACGCGGGGGAGCGAAGTCACCCACGATCCTCATCCTGAGCTAGTCGAAGGAAGAACTTCAGGTGCGCTCAAACTGGACGCTCGTCCTTCGACGGGCTCAGGATGAGGGCAGGGTGGCTATGCCCACACAATATCACCGTGTCTTCTCGAACAACTCCCGTCCGATCAGCATACGCCTGATCTCGCTGGTGCCTGCGCCGATCTCGTAGAGTTTGGCGTCGCGCAGCAGGCGGCCGGTCGGGTAGTCGTTGATGTAGCCGTTGCCGCCGAGGAGCTGGATCGCGTCGAGCGCCATCAGAGTGGCCTTTTCGGCGGCGATGAGGATTGCGCCGGCAGCATCCTCGCGGGTGGTTTCGCCCCGGTCGCAGGCCTTGCAGACTGAATAGACGTAAGCCTTGCAGCTGTTCATGGTCACGTACATGTCGGCGACCTTGCCCTGCACCAGCTGGAATTCGCCGATGGATTTGCCGACCTGCTTGCGCTCGTGGATGTAGGGCATGACCACATCCATGCAGGCCTGCATGATGCCGAGCGAGCCCGCCGCCAGCACGGCGCGCTCATAGTCGAGCCCGCTCATCAGCACCTGCACGCCCTTGCCGAGGCCGCCCATGATATTCTCCTCGGGCACCTCGCAATCCTGAAACACCAGCTCGCCGGTTTCAGAGCCGCGCATGCCGAGCTTGTCGAGCTTTTGGGCAATCGAGAA
>JBOFFB010000402.1:0-2610 GCA_051648385.1 Allobosea sp. | reverse complement strand
TTCTTCTCGCCCATCGACATTGTCGGAAACTGGCGGGCGGACGCCTTCGATGAGGAGATCGTCTTCGGACAGAGCGTGGTTCGCCCGAGCGACTACGTGCTCGCTGACCGCGACGGCATCGTGCTCATACCGGGTGCCGAGATCGAAGAGGTGCTGACCGCCGCCGAAGCCAAGATGACAGCTGAAGGCGGCATGATGGCCGCCATCCGCGCGGGCGTCGATCCGCAGGAGGCCTACATGAAGCACCGGGTGTTTTGAGGGCGCGCGCGTCTCAGGAAGGGCCAGCGCAACCCCTCTCCTTACCTCTCCCGCAAGGGGAGAGGGGGACTTTGACGCTTGCTCCCATCCTTGATCAGCGTGCCAAGCGCAAAGATCCCACGAATGGCATGGCTGCCCGAGCCTCCCTCTCCCCTTGCGGGAGACGGTAAGGGAGAGGGGTCGCACCACTCTCAGAAATGACCTAAACCTCCGCCAGACCGCGCTTCTCAAGCAGCGCTTCTGGCGTCGGCATCCTGCCACGGAACGCCGTGTAGAGCTCGGCAGGATCGCGCGAATTGCCAGCCGCATAGATGTGGCGCTTGAGCTTGTCGGCGGTGGCGGCGTCAAACACATTGCCGGTGTCGCGGAATGCGTCGAACGCGTCGGCATCCATCACCTCGCTCCAGAGGTAGGAATAATACCCTGCGGAGTAGCCATCACCCGAAAACACATGCGTGAAATGTGGCGTCTTGTGGCGCATGCCGATCTCTGCAGGCATGCCGATGCGCGCAAGCTCCGCCGCCTGGAACGCCAGCGGATCGATGGCTTTCGAACCATCAAGTTCATGAAACGCAAGGTCCACCAGCGCCGACGAGGTGTATTCGATGGTGGCGAAGCCCTGGTTGAAGGTCTGCGCGGCTTTCACCTTGTCCATCAGCGCCTGCGGCATCGGCTCTCCGGTCTCGGCGTGCACGCAATAGGTGCCCATCACCTCCGCCGTCGTGAACCAGTGCTCATAGAGCTGTGACGGCAACTCGACGAAATCGCGGCTGACAGAGGTGCCTGCCACGGATGGATACGTCACATCGGAAAGCAGACCATGTAGCGCGTGGCCGAACTCGTGGAACAGCGTGCGTGCATCATCGAGCGACAGCAGCGCCGTGCGACCCTCCGCAGGCTTGGCGAAATTGCAGACATTGACGATGATCGGGCGTACCTCGCCATCGAGATTGTCCTGCCGCCGGTAAGCGCTCATCCAGGCACCGGAGCGCTTCGAGGCCCGGGCGAAATAGTCGCCGATGAACAGGCCGATATGCCGGCCGCCAGCTTCCGAAACCTCCCAGATGCGGACATCGGGGTGATAGCCCTTGAAGTCAGGCCGCGCCTTGAACACAAGTCCGAACAACTTCGTTGCACAGTCGAACGAGGCCTCGATGATCCGGTCGAGCTGGAGGTAGGGCTTCAGAGTGCCCTCATCGAGCGCGAAACGCTGGCTGCGCACCTTTTCGGCATAGTGGTGCCAATCCCAGATGGCGATCGGGTCGTTCTGCCCTTCGGAGCGGGCGAGGCTGGCAAGATCAGCTGCCTCCTTGGCCGCACGCCTCCGGGCCGGAGCCCAGACCAGCTCAAGCAGTCCGCGCACGGCGGCTGGAGTCTTGGCCATGGTGTCGTCGAGCTTGAAGGCGGCAAAGCTCGCATGGCCGAGCAGCCTCGCCTTCTCGGCGCGCAGGGCGACCATCTCCGCCACCACGGCGCGGTTGTCGGTTTCGCCGCCATTAGCCCCGCGCGCATCCCAGGCCTTGCGGGCCTTTTCGCGCAGGTCGCGGCGGGTAGAAAACGTCAGGAACGGCTCGATCACCGAGCGCGGCAGCGTCACCGCATGCTTGCCCTTGTGGCCGCGATCCGTCGCGGCCTTGGCCATCGCAGCCTTGAGGAACTCCGGCAGCCCGGCAAGATCGGCTTCATTGTCGAGGATCAGCGCGTAGCTCGCCTCATCCTTCAGCACGTTCTGCGAGAAGGTGGTGCCCAGCGTCGACAGCCGTTCGTTGATTGCTTTCAGCCGCGTCTTGTCCGCGTCATCGAGCTTGGCACCGGAACGCACAAAACCCTTGTGGGTGAGTTCGAGCACCCGAGCCTGCTCAGCTGTCATCGAGAGCGTGGCGCGCTGCTTGTAAAGCGCATCGACGCGGGCGAACAGCATCGGGTTCATGCCGATGGCCGACCAGTGGCGGCTCATCACCGGGGCCATCTCGCGCTCGATCGCTTGCAACGCGTCGTTGGTGTCAGCGCCGGAAAGATTGTAGAACACGCCCGCCGCGCGGCTGAGCTCGTCGCCCGCCCGCTCCAGTGCGTCGATCACGTTGGCATAGCTCACTGGCGACATAGCGTTGGCGATGGCGTCGATCTCGGCTGCATGCGCGGCAAGGCCTGCATGCAGGGCTGGCGACAGGTGTTCGGGCCGGATGTCAGCGAACGGCGGCAGGCCGAACGGCGTGGTCCACGTCTTGGCAAACGGATTGTCGGCGCTGAGAGCGGTCATGAATATCGTCTTTCCAATCAAGTCTTGAAAACATGCGTGAGGAATGTCTGCATGAAAACCGGCATGGTTTCCTCGTCGATATCGCCAACCGA
>JBOFFB010000401.1:0-1842 GCA_051648385.1 Allobosea sp. | reverse complement strand
ATGCCCGCGCCGATGATGGCGGCAACCGCCGCGCCCGCAAGCTCGGGCTTCGGGAAGCCGAACAGCACGGGCCGTGCCCCTTCAGCCGCCCGCAGGATTCGCACAGTGGCTTCCGTGACGATGCCGAGCTGGCCTTCCGAGCCTATTATGAGGCCGAGCAGGTCATAGCCCGGTGCATCGAGATGATCGCCGCCGATCTCGACAACCTCGCCGTTGAGCAGCACCATCTTCAGTCCAAGGATGTTGTTGGTGGTGACGCCATACTTCAGGCAATGCGCCCCACCCGAGTTCATCGCGATGTTGCCGCCGATCGAGCAGGCCATTTGCGAGGACGGGTCCGGTGCATAGAAGAAGCCATCGGCCTGCACAGCGCCGGTGATGGCGAGGTTGGTCACTCCCGCCTGCACGCGCGCCGTGCGGTTGGCATAGTCGATCTCGATGATGCGGTTCATCTTGGAGACGCCGATGACGACGGCATCTTCCTGCGGGGTCGCGCCGCCGACCAGTGACGTGCCTGACCCGCGCGGGATCACCGGCACACCCGCCTTGCTGCAATAGCTCAGTACAGCGGCAACTTCCTCGGTGGTGGACGGCAGCACGACAGCCAGCGGCACCTTGCGGAAGGCCGTCAGCGCGTCGCTCTCATAGGGGCGAAGCTCGTCCTCATGGGTGATGAGCGCCTCTGGTGCGACCAGCTTGGCAAGGCCTGCGAGGATTGCAGGGCGGCGCGCAATGATCGACGCGTCCGGCGCTGGAAATGCAATGGCTGACATGGCGGGGGCTCCTGGTCGCTCGCGGATGTTGTAACCCATCCATTCTCGATATGCTTCTAGCGCACTATCGCATCACTTGAAATGTGACACAAAGCCGATCATTGTTTCCAAAATAGAAAAGATCGGCCATTTCTGCATACGGATGTGGCTATCCAAAGGGCTCATATGGACCGGCTTGGCGACCTTGATGTTTTTGCCCACGTGGTCACGGCGCGTTCCATGTCGGCGGCGGGGCGCGAGTTGAAATTGTCGCCTGCGGTGATTTCCAAGCGCATCAAGCGGTTGGAGGAGCGACTTGGCGTTCGCCTGCTGCAACGCACGACAAGGCAGTTGTCTCTGACGGAAGCCGGACAGGGCTTTTACGAGCGGGTGATCTCGATCCTGTCGAGCGTCGAAGAGGCCGAGGCCTGGGTGGCGTCCGGCGCTGCCACGGCGCGTGGAATCCTGCGTGTGTCGGCACCCACCTCATTCGGGCGGCTGCATGTGGCGCCGCATCTCAAGGCCTTTCTTGATCGCAATCCATTGGTTACGGTAGATCTCGTGTTGACGGATTCCTTCGTTGATATCGTCGGTGAAAGCTTCGATCTCGCAGTCCGGATCGCGGATTTGCAGGATTCGAGCCTCGTGGCGCGCAGGCTCGCGCCCAATCACCGCGTGCTCTGTGCCACGCCTGCCTATGTGGTTGCCAGGGGTGAACCGACAACGCTGGAGGAGCTGCAGCAGCACACGCTGATCGCCCATAATGCCGACCAGTGGCGGCTTGATGGGCCGAAAGGTGCAGCGACTGTGCGCATCAACGGGCCGTTGCGCACCAATTCCAGCGAGGTCGTGCGCGAAACGCTGCTGGCAAGTCTCGGTATCGCCTTGCGCTCGACGTGGGACGTCGGGCCGGATCTGAAGGACGGGCGGTTGGTCAGGCTGTTGCCGGAATATTCCGGCGGCAAGCGCGTCGCCATCCACGGGGTCTATCCCAGCCGCCGCCATATGGAGCAGAAGGTCAGGACGTTTCTGGACTTTCTCGCCGGGCTCTATGGGCCGGTGCCGTATTGGGATGACGGATTGGGATTGT
>JBOFFB010000400.1:0-1521 GCA_051648385.1 Allobosea sp. | reverse complement strand
CCTTGCTGACCGGCACCGAAACCTTGAGCTCGGCGAGGAATTCGCGCAGGCCGGACACCAGGATCTCGCGGCACAGGATGATGATCGCAGCCCAGAGCGCGACGCCCGAGATCGTCTCGTCGGCAGCCAGCATCAGCAGGCAGGAGGCCACCAGCAGCTTGTCGGCGATCGGGTCCAGCATCCGGCCAATCGCGGACTGTTGATGCCAGGCGCGGGCGAGGTAGCCATCGAAATAGTCGGTGATGGCGGCGACGATGTAGATGCCCAACGCAATCCAGCGCACCCAGTCGTCGCGCGGCCAGAACAGCAGGCCGACCACTGCGGGAATGGCGAGAATGCGCCCATAGGTCAGCAGATTGGGCACCGAAAAGGGCCCCGGCCTACGCACGCCTCGGGTAAGAATCGTCATTGGCCTACACAATAGCGATGTGATGTGACGGTCAACTGAACGAAGGGAGATCCATCACTTTTGAACGACGCGTCGTCTTGCCCACAGGATGGCGACAAGACAGACGGCAAACCCGCCCAATGCCGGTGCGAGATGCGCCATGGCGCCATCCAGTGGGGCGAAAACGAAGGTCCAGGTCACTTTCACTGCCATGATGGCCGTGATGATCCACAAGCCCAGGGTCAGGGAGCGGCACCACACAGCCGCGACGAGAAGTCCCAGCGACAATGGAACAAGGGCTGCGAGCGCCAGCTTCCACCACGTCCAGGGGCCGGTCAGATATGCCCGCTCCGCCGCAAGCATCGCCGTCACGGCCGGGTCAGGCTCCGATGGCGCGGGAAACCATGCCATGCTGCTGATGAGTGCCAGAAGCGTCAGCGCGATTCCGGCAAGGCTGCGACGCCACGCGAACCAACACAGGGGCAACAGGAAAAGCGGGCGAACGTACCATGACCACGTGTTGTGGTGCCGAGCCCAGGCCCACTGAGCCAACTCTCCCGCTGCATCCATCACTCGACCGTCACTGCAGTGCCGGACACCGAAACCATCAGCATGGATTCGCCCGAGCCAAGCGCGCCGTAGTCGAGATCGACGCCGATGATGGCATTGGCCCCGCGCAGCCGGGCTTCCGCTTCCAGTTCCGCAAGCGCCGCGTCGCGGGCGTCGCGCAGCACTTTCTCATAGCTGCCCGCCCGTCCGCCGACGATGTCGCGGATGGAGGCGAAGATGTCCCGGAAGATGTTCGCGCCCATGATGGTCTGGCCCGTGACGATGCCATGGTAGTGGACGATGCGTTTGCCTTCGACGCTGTTGGTGGTGGTTGTGATCATCATCAATTCGTCCCTTTCAGCCCTCGTGGAAAAAATCATGCACTGCTTTTGCGGTTGCAAGATTGACGCCCGGTGCCCGCGCCAGATCATCGAGCGAGGCGCGCTGTATGGCTTTCAGCGTGCCGAAATGCAGCAACAGCGCACGCTTGCGCGTCGGGCCGATGCCGGCGATCTCGTCGAGCGGGTTCTTCATCGTGTCGCGCTTGCGCTTGGCCCGGTGGCTGCCGATGGCGAAGCGGTGAG
>JBOFFB010000399.1:0-6924 GCA_051648385.1 Allobosea sp. | reverse complement strand
CCAGAAGCGACATCAGCCACGTCATGGTGTCGGCACCGTTGAGGCTCGGGCCACCGAGCTGCGACAGCCCGCCCCAGTCCACTGTCAGCAGACCATCTGCAGCGGCAGGCTCAACGCTCATGACACCGAGCACCTCGGTGGTGCCGGAGATGTTGTAGGCAAAGCCGGGTTGCATGGCCCCGAGGCCCGCCACTGCCGCCCAGGTGTCGTTCGAACAACAGAACACGGGCACACCGCCAAGCCGCTCGAAAGGCGCCGGCAGGCCCGTCTGCAGGCACCCGGCGACGTCGCGGGGTGCAAGAATGCGCGGCAGGATGCGCGCTGATAACCCGCACGCGTCAAAGAGGTTTTGCCCACCCATCTGCTCACCCATCTGCCCGCTTGCCGCCAGCAGGCGCGCCAGCGAAATGCGATCACTGGCAGCCTGCCCGGTCAGGCGAAAATTCAGATAGTCCTTCGGGTCGAGGACATGCGCGATACGGTTGAATATGTCCGGCTCGTTGGCCTTCACCCATGCCAATCTTGCAAGAGGATGGAACGCGTTCAGGTGCTCGACTTCCGTATGTCGCCCGGCAAGCTGGTCACTCAGGTTGGCGGCAATACGCACTGCGCGGCTGTCATTCCAGATCATCGCAGGCCGCACGGCTTTGCCAGCGGTGTCGAGAAGCACTTGCGATCGTGTCATGCCGCAGATGGCCACTGCAGCAATCTTGCCGAACAGTCCTGGCTCGCGTCGTGCAAGTTCACCCGCTGCCTCAAGAAGGTTGATCCACCACGCCTCGGGCGCAATCTCCGAGATGCCGTCGCGCCCGGCAGCCTCCGGTGACGCCACTACGGCCAGGGCCTTCACGTCACCGGCATCATCGACGAGACTAGCCCTGAAGCTGCTGCCCCCCAGATCGCAGGCCAGAACCACCGCCATGTCCTGCCTCGCCTGATGTTTGCGGGTTGATCAAAGACCTTTGCCTATGGACGAGGGGCTCGTGTTTGTCACGGGCGGGTCACAGACATGCCGACGGAACTCCGGGGCAAGGCATCAGAGCCTTGCCTCAGTGCCCACAAAATCAGACGCTCGGATATTGGCCAACCAGAAGCTTGGCCGTGAGGCTCATCACGCCGCTTGTGTCTGGCAGCAAGTTGGTTAGGATTTCCCTCAAGCTGCGTAGGCCCACATGGCTGCGCGGGAAACAGGGTGCCAACACTCGATACGCCAAACAGTCCTTGGGAGGATTCAGAATGAAGAAGTCGTTTATCGGAGCCGTGTCCGCGCTCGCGTTGCTGCTGCCCGGGGTTGCCATGGCCCAGGAAACCATCAAGGTCGGAATTCTGGTCGCACTCGAAGGCGCGTTCGCGGCTGGTGGTGCAGACGGTGTGCGCAACGTCGAATTGGCACTCAGGCAAGTCAACAACATGGCTGGCGGCAAGAAGATCGAAACGGTTGTCGCCGCGACTGACACCACAGTCGATACGGCCATTCGCCAGGCCCGCAAGCTCATCGAGCAGGACAAGGTCGACATCATCCTTGGACCATTGTCCGGTTCCGAGGGCATCGCCATGCGCGATTATGCCAAGACTGTTCCGGGCAAGACCGTGATCAACGGCATCTCCGGCGCGCTCGAAACAACCTGGGTCGATCCGGCCAAGAACTTCTTCCGCTTCAACCTTGACGGCGCGCAATGGGGTTCAGGCCTCGGCTCCTATGTGGTCAAGACCAAGGGCTGGAAGCGCGTGGCCACGGTCTCGGCTGACTATTCCTTCGGCTACACCAATTTCCTCGGCTTCGCGGCTGACTTCTGCCGGGCCGGCGGCGACATCGTCGAGCGCCTCTGGGTACCACTTGGCTCGTCCGACTTCGCTGGCGTGATCGCCAAGCTGCCGGACAATGTCGATGCCATCTATCTCGGCCTTGGCGGCACTGACGCCATCAACTTCCTCAACCAGTACCAGCAGGCCGGAACCAAGATCAATCTGATCGGCGGCACCATCATGGCCGACCAGACCGTGCTGACCTCGCGGGGCAAGGCCAAAGAAGCGCTTGTCGGCACGCCGATCTCCGGCCCGATCGCCAATGACAACACCGCGCCCGAGTGGACCAGCTACGTGAAAGCCTATCAGGATGGCTTCCCGGCAGATCGCCGCTTCCCGACACCGTCACTGTTCGGTGTCGGCTATTACAACGCGACCCTTGCGATGATCGCGGGCCTCAACGCGGTCAATGGCGATCTCAGTGGCGACCAGGCCAAGTTCCACGCGGCCCTGTCGGCACTCAAGCTCAAGACACCGCTCGGCGAGGTCACACTCAACGAAAACCGCCAGGCTTCCGGCACCGTTTTCATCAACGAAGTGGTTGAAGCGGCCGGTGGCAACCTTGCGATCAAGAATGTCGGCAAGGTCGAGGGCGTGACCCAGACCCTCGGCATGACGCCTGCGGCCTTCCGCGCCATGGGCCTGCCATCGCGCACCACGCCAGACTGCAAGGCACTGCGCGGCTGAGCCACGACATCACTGCCGCAAGCCCCGGATCTGACACCAGGTCCGGGGCTTCGCCTGTTGTGACCCCCGCGCCATTGCGGATGATATGTCGAGTTTCGCGAAGATTGAGCACTGCGCCGCCTGAATTGGGCACTGCCCACTTGCCAGCGCCGCGACTTGACATACACTCAACGCAACAAGCGCCGTGAGAGCGCGTGAGGGAGACGAATGAGTTCGGCGGTAGCGGTGTATCACGGTGCGTTCGGGCGGGTTTGCCTGTATGCGATGACCAAGACGATGGTGCCGCATGCCCACCGCGAAGGGCACCTGATATTCCACGTGAACGGCCCGGCGGGCGAGGTGGTGGTTGACGGGCAGCCCTGTGCATTGACACATGGGCAAGCCGTTGCGGTCAACCAATGGCAGGGGCACTACTACCGTGCCCTCAACACGCACAAGCCAACCCTCGCGTTGGTGCTCTACATCAGGCCTGGCTGGTTTCTGGATGCCAGCCGTGGCTCGACATCGTCGCTGAGGTTCGGGCGCGCCAAGCTTGATGTCACGGACACGTTGTCTCGCCATGTGCATTCGAATGCCAAGGTCATGCTCGACCCTGAGCGCGATGACCCGATGCTTGAAGACCGGCTCTGCGCGTTGACCCAGGGCTGTTTTGACCAGTCATGGCAGTGGAGCGAGCAGGATTGCGGCCAACTCAGTCAGGCCATTCCCGCGCGCGACTACAGGGTTCGCAATGCCCAGCGTGTTCTGACGGAGCGCCTGTGCGAGCCCTTTGATCTCGATACGGTCGCGCGGGCGGTCGGCCTTTCGCGTCCGCATTTCTACAAGCTGTTTCGCCAGCAGGTCGGTGTCACGCCCAACATCTATCTCAACTCGCTGCGCATGGAGCGCGCCATCGACCGGCTCACGGGCTCTGATGATGCTGTCGCCGAGATTGGGCTTGATCTGGGCTTCTCGAGCCAGGCCAGCTTCTCGCGGTTTTTCATCGCCAATGGCGTGGTACCACCGAGCACCTACCGCCGCAGTGCCCAGATCGCGCCGGGTGCGTGACGGCTCAGCCGCATCGCGTCCCGGGCATCCCTGCCTGATATCGCGGCCAGCGGCGCTAAGGAAAAGACTGTCGGGTACGCTCTTTGCGTGGCCGGCGGATTAGCGTTGTGGAACAACGGTGGTGGGGCTCTGTCCTCGCTGTCCAATGAGGAATGCAGACGGGACACATGCAAAGTTTCTACAAGCGCCACCCCGTCTGGTCGGTGATCTTGCTCATTCTGCTGGCGGGATTCATCTGGCTTGTGGCGACGCCATGGTCACCGGGCCTTGAACAGGTCATGGGCCGCAAGCGCATTTTTCTGAATGCTGTCCTGTCGGGCATCACGCTCGGCGCGCTCTATTTCCTGGTCGCCAGCGGCTTCACGCTGGTCTTCGGGCTGATGCGCAACGTCAATCTTGCGCATGGCTCGTTGTATCTGCTGGGCGGCTACCTGGGCTATGAGGTCGCAAATGCCACCGGCATGTGGCTGCTCGCCTTCCCGGTTGTCTTCGTGCTGGTCGGTGCGCTTGGGTTGTTGCTGCAACATCAGGTCTTCCGCCGCATGGAGGGCGAGGAGTTGCGCCAGACGTTGGTCACCATCGGCATCTCGGTGGTGCTGGCCGACATCATGCTCTGGGTCTGGGGCGGACAGAGCTACCAGGTGCTATCGCCCGACTGGCTGAGCGGGCCAATGACGTTACCGCTGGTGTCAGCATTGCGCCCGAATGGCGATCCGATCTATCTGACCTACCCGCAGGTCCGCATCGTCATCCTGATCGCGGCCATCGTCATCGGGCTGGCCATGTGGCTGGTGCTGAACCGCTCGAAGCTCGGCATGCTGATCCGCGCCGGTGTTGATGACCGTGACATGCTGGCGGCCTCTGGCGTGCGCATCCAGTATGTCTTTCTCGCCGTGTTTGCCTTTGGTGCCGGCATGGCTGGCATGGCAGGCATCGTCGGCGGCACATTCCAGTCGCTCACGCCGGGCGAAGACACGCGCTTCCTGCTGGCCTCGCTGGTGGTGGTGATTGTCGGCGGCATGGGCTCGATCCCCGGTGCGGCGCTCGGCGCGCTGATTATCGGCCTTGCCGAGCAACTCGGCCTTGTCTACGCACCGACCTATTCGGTGGTGTTCACGTTCCTGATCATGGCTGTGGTGCTGGCCTTCCGTCCGCAGGGCTTGCTGGGGGCGGGCCGCTAGATGAGCTACGCCATCCGCACTTCGCCGCAGACACAGCCAACGCTGCTGGAAAAAGTCCCGCCACTGTGGTGGGCGCTTGCGCTGCTGCTGCTGGCGATGCCGCTGTTTGCCAGCAACTTCGTGCTGTTCCAGATCTTCGGCTGGACCTTCATCCTGGGCATGATCGCGCTGTCGCTGATGTTCCTCGCCGGTTATGGCGGCATGGTCAGCCTGATCCAGATGACGGTCGGCGCATTGGCAGGCTACATGGTCGCCATCCTCGGCACCAGCGGCGTGCCGACGCTCAGCCTTGGCTGGCCCTGGTGGCTCTACATCCCGGTGGCAATTGCCATCGCGGCGCTTTTCGGCACTCTTGTGGGTGCGCTCGCGGTCAGGACCGAGGGCATCTACACGATCATGATCACGCTGGCGATCGCTTCCGCATTCTTCTACTTCACCCGCCAGAACTATGGCCTTTTCAATGGCTATACCGGCTTCAACAATGTCATCCCGCCAGCCCTGTTCGGCATCGACTGGCGACAACCCGCGCCGTTCTACTACCTCACGCTCGGCTGCGCGGCGCTGGCTTATTTTGCCGTGGTCTACGTCTCGCGCTCACCCTTCGGGCTGGCCTTGCAGGGTGTGCGCGACAACCCTCGCCGCATGGGGGCGCTTGGCTTCTCCGTCACGGCACACCGCATTCTGGCCTACACCTTTTCAAGCGTCATCGCGGCTGTGGGCGGCATCCTTCTCGTCTGGCAGAACTCGCAGGTCTCCCCCGGCACCGCCGGCATTCCGCAGGTCATCGACATCCTCGTCATCGCTGTTGTCGGCGGCATCAAGCGGCCCATCGGCCCGTTCATCGGCGCGCTGATCTATGTGCTGCTGCGCGTCTATTCGCCGGATGTGCTGCTCGCTTTCGGGCTTTCGGGCGAGCGCTTCAAGCTGCTGATCGGCCTCGGTTTCCTTGTCATTGTCTTCTTCTCGCCGGATGGCGTGCTTGGCCTGTGGGAGAAGTACAAGGCGCGGCGCGAAAAGAGCGGCGATCCACTCAGGGCAGGGCGGCCATGACGCTCACCGAAACACGCGCCCCCGCCATCCGCAACACGGCCGAACGCTTGAGTTCCGTCAGCTCCGGCAACGCGCTGGAATTGCGCGGTGTCACCAAGCTGTTTGGCGCGCTGGCGGCGATCTCGGACGTGACGCTGACGGTGCGCCCCGGCGAGCGGCGCGCCGTGCTGGGCTCCAACGGCGCTGGCAAGACCACGCTGTTCAATTGCGTGACCGGCGATTTTCTGCCGACCTCCGGCACGATCCGCCTGTTCGGCGAGGATGTGACGAGCTTCCCGGCCCATGAGCGCATCCGGCGCGGGCTGCGCCGCACCTATCAGATATCGCTCCTTTTCGGCGGCCTGAGCGTAGCTGACAACGTCTATCTCGCCTGCCGCGGTGTCTCACGGGGGCGCTTCTCGTTGCTGCGCCCGCGCGCCAATGACGTGCTGGTGGCGCGCGCCATCGAACTCATCGAGGCCGTGCATCTGACACCCGCCAAGAACACGCTGGTCGCCAACCTGTCTTATGGCCAGCAGCGCCAGCTTGAGATTGCGCTGGCTTTGGCCGGTGCTCCCCGCTTCATCCTGTTCGATGAGCCTGCGGCGGGCTTGTCACCGACCGAGCGCTCCGAGCTGGTCTCGATTCTGACTGGCCTGCCGGGCCATATCGGCTTCATCATCATCGAGCACGACATGGATGTGGCGCTGCGCGTCGCCGAAAGCGTGACGATGTTGCATAATGGCCGGGTCTTCAAGGAAGGCACGCCTGAAGAGATCGAGAACGACGCCGAGGTGCAGGAACTTTATCTGGGAGGCGGTCATGGTTGAGCGCCCGCGCGCAGCCCGCGCTCCCGGCCTCGAAGTGCGTGGCCTCAATGTCTATTATGGCGCGTCACATGCGCTGCAAGGCGTTGATCTCAAACTCGACACCGGCGTCTTGTCCGTCGTCGGGCGCAACGGAATGGGCAAGACCACGCTGTGCAAGGCGATCATGGGGCTGGTGCCGGTCTCATCCGGTTCCATCAGCTTTGGCGGCCAATCGCTCGTGGGCCTTTCGCCTGCCGATGTGGCGCAACTCGGTGTCGGCTATGTGCCGCAGGGCCGCCGCCTTTGGCGTTCGCTGACAGTCGACGAGCACCTGCGCATGATGGAAGGCCGCCGCAAGGGTGCCT
>JBOFFB010000398.1:0-4626 GCA_051648385.1 Allobosea sp. | reverse complement strand
GTCGCAAGACTCGCATATGCTGCGCGCCCGGGCGGAAACTTTTTTATGCCGTGTCCGTCGTCGTGGGCGCCACCTCGGTGGGTTTGAACTCTTCAAACGGAACGACCCCAAGCTCGACTTGAGCTACGCTGCGCTTCTTTGCGTTCTACTGCGTCTGTACTGATTTTTTAGTCGTTAATCCATTTGGGTACCCACAGAGCGAAATCGACGAGCTATTCCCCTGCGTTAGACCAACCAGCTACGCAGAACGCGATGGCGTCGAGGCGGTCCATTCACTGAGATTCAAACCGCGCCACCCCTGCCCCGGCAGCAGCTATTCCGACATGAATCATCCTTAGGCTTGACTACGGAAACCTCCTCGCCAGAAGTGACGTAGCCGTTATACCGGGCGTACTGGCGTTATTAGACTGGGGTGGCAATGACTTCGACATTTAAAACTGGGTCCGCTCAAGATCTGAGCGAAGTCGAGCGGGCATTCACACAGAATTATCCGGCAGCCCAATATCATTTCGTCCAGTTTATTGCTGACCACTTGGCCGATTGTGGCCGCGTATTCGGCGGGGATCTACATTTGGCACTGGTGCTCGCGATCATTGGCCAGAGCCACCTCAATTCGCAGATCAGGGAAGGTGCGCCGCGACCTCCGACGGAAACGGCCGAAAACGGTCGGTCCATTAATGCATCGCGGATTTCCGATGTCACGGGCATCCCGCGTCAGACGGTGCGCCGCAAGCTGGCGGCACTTGCAGCGCGCGGCTGGATCGAGCAAACGGAGTCACAAGAGTGGCGTCTGAACGTAAATGGCAATAATTCACAAGCCAGAGAGGATCTCGCCGATCTCGACGCCCGTGGTATTAAGCGAGCCGCCCGCTTCGTGTCGGCGCTCCGTCAGTTCACCTGAAGACCCTGCGCGGTGCTCAAAATGAGCACTCAACATGTTGTCCCCGTTTGAGTATCTGCCATAGTCTTTTAACTCATCCAAGAACGCTCTCGAGCCGAACGAAGCCGACCGGGTAAGTTGTTCGCGGAGATTGGATGCATGCCTGCAGCACAGCCCACTCCGGGTGTGTCCGGTGACCTTGAGCCATGGGTCAGTGCGATGGTGTTCCTGCGTGTTGCTTTCTGAACCACCCATCCAGTAAACAGGAGAAAATCTTGGAAAGACGTGACGTACTTAAGGGGATGACCATCGCGGCGGGGGCCGTCGTTGCAACGAAGGAAGTCCTGACCCCGACGGCGGCCGAAGCTCAGGCTTCGGGCGGGACTGCAGTTGGAAACGCTTTGACCCCCATGACCCCGGTGGACCCTGACTACTTCATTCCGGGCCGTTTTGCGGGCAAGACGTTCATCGTCACCGGGATGGCCCGGGGAATGGGTGCGGCTGCCGCGAAACGGCTTGCCCGCGAGGGCGCGAATGTCGTCGGCGTCGATTGGATCAAGGACCTGGGCGAGGCGACGCATCAAGCCATCCTCGCTGCAGGCGGCAAGTCGGTTTTCGTCTATGGCGACATTGCTGACCCTGCCGTTGCACAGGCTGCCGTGGATCAGGCGGTTGCAGTTTTCGGGGGCCTTGATGGCGCGCTCAACAATGCCGGGGTGATGGATGGGGTGTTTTCGGGCGAGGAAATCGACTACGCCTCGCAAAAGCCGCTGATCTTTGCCAAGATCCATGAAGCGACGGACGACTACTGGAACAACGTATTCCGGACCAATGCGACCGGAATGTTCACATCAATGCGCGCCGAGTTGCGCCAGCTGGTTGCACAAAACCGCGGTGGTGTCATCGTCAACGTCGGCTCGATCGCCGGGATGACCGGGCTTGCCGGAAACCCGGCCTATGTGGCGTCCAAGCATGCTGTGAACGGGCTGACCAAGAACGCCGCGATCGACTATGCGCCATACGGCATCCGTGTGAATTCGGTCAATATGTCGGCGACTGACACGCCGATGGTTGAACGCGCCGGGGCACTCGTTAGAGCCTCGTCCAAGGATGCCACTGGCCCCAGCATGGGACGCGCCAAGATCCACAGCATCATGTCCTACACCGACCCCAACGGCCGTTCGGCCACCGTAGGCGAGCAGGTGTCGATGATGCTGTTCCTTCTGTCGCCGGAAGCGTCGAACTTCACCGGCGGCATCTACGCCACTGATGGCGGCTGGACGACTTACTGAAAGACCGGGCGGGGCGCGGGCAACAGCCCGGTGTCCCGCCCGCACCGAACCGGTGAAGGGGGCCATGGTGTAATGTGGCCGGTTCACAATACGTCTGCACCAAAACTCGTGCGATCGGCTGTCAGGTGGCTTTCTCGTCAGCTTCGAGAGAAAGCAAAAGTAGAGATCCAGTTGGCGGAAACGAATATGGATTGGCGTCCGGCAGCGATTGTAGCGGCTGCACTGCTTCTGTTGGTCCCTGCTGTAACGGTCCGTTCTGGTTCGGCTTCAGCCCAGGGCATCGTCGATCCGGAACAGAACCTGCTCATCGAATCCATCAACATCTCGATTGCCAATCCCAGCCCAGATCCTCTTCTTAATGCGCGAATCGAGGATCTCGTGCGCCGGACGCTCGGAGCATATCCGTCCAACCGTTATTCTCCCGAGGGCATCGGGTTTTCGCTCGCCCGGGCCAAGCGTTCGGCGGAGATCGCCGACGCGTCGCACAGTATAGAGTTCGGCCATGCAGGCGGAGTTATCGTGAATGTGGTGGTCACCCTCGGAACGGATGCTGCGGAAGCGAAGCCGCGCGGAATGCTGACCGAGGGCGGGGCAAAGGACTTTCCGGTGCTCTACGACGCCAACGGCACCTTTCTAAAACTGAAACTCGAAAGCCTCGCCATGTACTATGGCAACAAAGATGCCTGGTATGGCCGCCCGGACTTGATGCTTGCCGGCAATCCGCTGGTGAAGGGCGAGCCTGCCGGATCTGGGTATCACGACTGGATCGAAGGCTTCGTTCACACGGGTCTCTACGGCATCACCCCGCTCAGCGACTCCATCTATGTCTATGGCGGCATCAGCGCCATCGTCAGCGGCTCGACGGGACAGGAGCTATTCACCGACGAAACGCGGTCCTATCTTGGCATGGAGGATGCCTATGTCGGCATTGTCGGCGGCACCACCACCGAGAAGGGCGACCGCCTTGTGGTCAACGCCTCGGCGGGCCGTCAAAGATTCAGTATCGGCGAAGGATTTCTGATCGTCAATTCAGCCGCCAATGGCGGTGGCCGTGCGGCTCTGCAGTCCAATCCCCGCTGGGCCTCGGACATGCTGGCTATCGGCCAGGTCAAATACAACAACACCAAGCTGGAAGCGTTCTACTTCGATCCGGATGAATTGCCGGTGGTTGATTCTAGCACCGAAATCCTCGGCGCCAATCTTGAAACGCGTATTGGCAATCAGCTCGATCTTGGCGCGACTTTCCTTTATGTGCCAGAGTCGTCCTTCGGCTACTTCACAACCACTGGATCCTTCAGCCGCAAGGGACTTTCAGTGTTTGATGCCCGTCTCCGCTGGCAGCCCAGCGCGGCATCCGGTCCGTTCATCGCGGCAGAAGGCGCCTATCAGCGCAACGAGAACTTCGACATGGCCGCCTATGGCTTTTTCGGCGAGGTGGGCTACAGCTTCGCAGATGTGCCCTGGACGCCGACCATCAGTTATCGCTACGCGCAGTTTTCGGGTGATGATCCGGACACATCGCGTTTCGAGCGCTGGGACCCTCTGTATTCCGGCGGCACCGGCGAGCAATGGGTGCAGGGCATCAATCACTTCAAACTGTTTCAGGACTCGAATCTGATCGCCCATCGCATTCAGGTGCGGCTCAGGCCGACGCCGCAGGTCGAACTGGTGCCGCAGCTGTGGTTCTTCCAGGCCGAGTCCACCACCAATCTCGGCGGCAATCCAGCGCTGTCTTTGCTCAAGTCAAAGGACCTCGGCTTAGAAGTGAACATGAGCGCAAAATACTTCATGTCGCGCAACGTTCTGATCCAAGGCTCGGTTGCCGCGACTTTCGGCGGCGAGGCGATCGACCAGGCGCTGGGCACGTTTGACGATCCATGGATCAGCACCATGCTGTTCGTGAGAGTTGGATTCTGAGATTCATCAAAAAAATTGGAGAGAAAGACATGGAACGCAGAGATATGCTGAAGAGCTGGAAACGGTCAAGGAGCATTCTCCTTACACGGGCCAGGTCAGAACGAAGCGGGTGCCGGAGGGCTTGGCGGGCTCGATCTGATAGCTTCCGTCAATCTGCTGCGCCAGTGCGGTCATGATCTTGGTGCCGAGTCCGCCCTTGCTGTCCGGGTCCACTCCGTCACCATCATCCGTGACACGGAGGATGTTGTGCTGTCCTTCCGTGGACAGCGAAACCGTGATGCTGCCACCCTTCGAGCCAACCCCGTGTTTCATTGCATTGGTGATGGCTTCAGTTGCGAGCAGCGCAACGGGCACCGCTCGGTCAAGGCCGAGAGACGTCGGCTGCAATTGCAGCGAGAGCGTTGCTCCGCCAGCGGGAAGCAATGAGACTTCAAGCTGGTGGAGCAGCTTTCTGAGAAACTGATCGAGTTCGACAACAGAGGCACTGGAGGTCGAATAGATCTGCTCGTGCACCATGGCGATGGCGCGAACCCGGTT
>JBOFFB010000397.1:0-4686 GCA_051648385.1 Allobosea sp. | reverse complement strand
CGTCGATCTTCAGGCCGCCATCAACCGCTTCCTCAAAGAACACAACGGGGAGCCAAAACCCTTCTCCTGGACCGCAGACCCCGACGCCATAATCGCCGCTGTCAAACGCGGGCACCAAGCGTTAGATTCTGTCCACTAGTCAGATCAACTCCCAGCACTTTCCGATGGTAGACACGCGTTTCGCCGAAGCCAACGGTGATTGACATCCTGAATTCTCGACGGCCACGGAGTGACATTCCGCCGCGAAGACACAACGTCAAAGGTCTGTTTTCGGTGGTTGCGGGCAGAGCTTCACAAAGCACCCCACCATCAATCCAGCGTCACCACCTGTCCGCCCTTGATCGTAACGCGGCGGTCCATCTGGGCGGCAAGTTCGAGGTTGTGGGTGGCGATGAGGGCGGCGAGGCCAGAGGCGCGGACCAGCGAGAGCAGCGTCTTGAAAACGTGCTTGGAGGTGCCGGGGTCGAGGTTGCCGGTTGGCTCATCGGCCAGGAGCAGCCTTGGCGCGTTGGCGACAGCGCGGGCGAGCGCGACGCGCTGCTGCTCGCCGCCGGAAAGCTCGCCCGGTCGGTTGCGCAGGCGCTCGCCAAGGCCGAGGAATTCAAGCAGATCAGCGGCGCGTTTCTCGGCTTCGACCTTGCCGAGGCCGCGTATGAGCTGCGGCATGACCACGTTTTCCAGCGCCGAGAATTCGGGCAGGAGATGGTGGAACTGGTAGACGAAGCCGATCTCGGTGCGCCTGAGCCTCGTGCGGGCGGCGTCATTGAGCTTGGCGGTGGCGACGCCGCCGATGAAGACTTCGCCAGCATCAGGGTGTTCCAGAAGACCCGCAACATGCAGCAATGTCGACTTGCCGGTGCCTGACGGCGCGACGAGCGCCACGATTTCGCCGGGCCAGATGGCGAAATCGGCTTTCTTGAGGATATCGAGAGAGCCGCCGGTCTGTGCATAGCTACGGTCGACCTGGGCAAGGAACAGCGCGGGAGTGGCGGGCTCGGACGTTGCAGGCCCAGTCGTTGCTGGTTCGGTCGTTGCGGGTTGGGTCATGACTCAGCCGTATCTCAGCGCTTCGACCGGATCGAGCTTGGCCGCGCGCCATGCCGGATAGAGCGTTGCCAGCAATGATAGCACCAGCGCCATCGACACCACCGCAACGACCTCGGTCGGGTTGGTTTCAGCCGGGATTTCGGTGAGGAAACGCACTGTGGGATCCCACAATTGCGTGCCGCTGATGCGCGAGACGAACTCCTGTATGGACTGGATGTTGGCGCAGATGAACAGCCCGAGCCCGAAGCCCGCAAGCGTGCCGACCACGCCAATCGACGCGCCGGTGATCAGGAATATCCGCAGGATCGCGCCGCTGGTCGCGCCCATGGTGCGCAGGATGGCGATGTCGGAGCTCTTGTCCTTCACCAGCATGATCAGCCCCGAGACGATGTTGAGCGCGGCCACGAGCACGATCAGCATCAGGATCAGGAACATCACGTTGCGCTCGACTTCCAGCGCCGAGAAGAAGGTTCGGTTGCGTTGCCGCCAATCCGTCAGCACCAGCGGGCGCGGGGCGTTTGCCTCGATCGCGTCCCTCACCTGCTGCGTTCGGTCGGCGTTCTCGATGAAGACCTCGATGACGTTCACGTCGTCGTCGCGGTTGAAATAGGCCTGCGCTTCAGCCAGCGGCATGAAGACAAAGGTGCCGTCGAACTCCGACATGCCGATCTCGAACACCGCCGTGATGGGATAGGCCTTGATGCGCGGGGCCGTGCCAAATGGCGTCGAGGCGCCACGTGGGCTGATGATCGTGATATTATCGCCAGCACGGAGTGACAATGTCTCTGCAAGGCGCTTGCCGATGGCGACACCAGTGGTGGTTTCGAACCCGTCCAGTGTGCCTTGCTTGATGTTCCTGGCGATGAACGGAATGCGCTTGATGTCATCCTCGCGCATGCCGCGCACCAGAACGCCGCTGTTGCCATATTGTGATGACGCCAGCGCCTGGCCCTCGACCATGGGTATAGCGAGCGTTACACCCTTCACGGCCATGAGTTTCTTCGCGACCTCGCTGTAGTCATCGAGCGGGCGTTCAATCGGGGTGAGGAAGATGTGGCCATTGACGCCGACGATCTTGTCGAGAAGCTCCTTGCGGAAGCCGTTCATCACCGACAGCACGATGATCAATGTGGCGACACCGAGCATGATGCCGAGGAACGAAAATCCGGCGATGACAGAAACGAAGCCCTCGCGCCGCCGCGTGCGCAAGTAGCGCGAGGCGAGCAGCCACTCGAAGCGGGCAAACGGCTTGGTATCGGCAGGTGCGTTGATCATCGGGGCTTTCGGTGCTTGCTCAAGCGGCTTCGGTGAGCTTGGCGAGAGCTGCATCAGGCGTCAGCGTCTGGCGCTCGCCCGTGGCGCGGCGCTTGAGTTCGACATTGCCATCGGCAAGGCTTTTCGGGCCAACAACAAGCTGCCAAGGCGAGCCGATCAGATCATTGACGATGAACTTTCCGCCGGGCCGCTCGTCGCGGTCGTCGTAAAGCACATCGACGCCGGCCTTGGTGAGGCTGGCATAGAGGTTTTCGCAGGCCGCGTCGGTGGCCGCATCGCCGACCTTGAGGTTCAGCAACGAGACTGCGAATGGCGCAATGGCATCTGGCCAGATGATCCCGGCTTCATCGTGGTTGGCTTCAATCAAAGCTGCGATCAGCCGGGTCGGGCCGATGCCGTAAGAGCCCATATGCACAGGCGTGTCCTTGCCATCGGGGCCTGCGACCGTCGCGCCCATGGGTTCGGAATACTTGGTGCCGAAGTAGAAAATATGGCCGACCTCGATGCCGCGCGCCGAAACGCGATCAGCCTCGGAGATCGACGTGTAGGCAGCTTCGTCGTGCATTTCGGAAGTCGCGGCGTAAAGGGTCGTCCATTTGTCGACAATGCCCTGCATGCCGGCAATGTCGTCAAAGTCGGTGTCGACCGGTGGCGTCTGGAATTCGAGGAAGTCGCGATGGCAAAACACTTCGCTTTCGCCGGTCGAGGCGAGAATGATGAACTCGTGGCTGAGATCGCCGCCGATGGGGCCTGTATCGGCACGCATCGGCACGGCTTTCAGCCCCAGACGCTCGAAGGTCCGCAGGTAGGCCACGAACATCTTGTTATAGGCATGGACCGCGCCCGCCTTGTCCAGATCGAACGAGTAAGCGTCCTTCATCATGAACTCGCGGCCACGCATCACGCCAAAGCGCGGGCGCACTTCGTCACGGAACTTCCACTGGATATGGTACAGGTTCAGAGGAAGTTCCTTGTAGGACTTCACGTAGGACCTGAAGATATCCGTGATCATTTCCTCGTTGGTCGGGCCGAACAGCATGTCGCGATCATGACGATCCTTTATGCGCAACATCTCTTTGCCATAGGCATCGTAACGCCCGCTTTCGCGCCACAGGTCGGCGGACTGGATCGTCGGCATTAGTAGCTCGACAGCGCCGGAGCGGTTCTGCTCTTCGCGAATGATCGCATTGATCTTGTTGAGCACACGCAGTCCCAGCGGCAACAAGGTGTAACTGCCTGCCGCCTGCTGGCGGATCAGCCCGGCGCGCAGCATCAGTTTGTGCGAGACAATCTCGGCATCCTTGGGTGGATCGCGCAGGATGGGCAGAAAGTAGCGGGACAGACGCATGGCATACCTGTTCATTGATCGGTGATGCTGACCGGAAGGACCACGAGTCAGCATCAAACACGCTCTGTGACTGACACCATTGGAACACCGAAATTGCAAGCCGAGAATATGCCTCGCAGAGTATCATGGCAGCACACTGACACGCGAACTGCAACCCTCTCAGAACATCAAATGCGATTCTGTAGGAAATAAATTTAAATACATTTGTTTGAGATTTGCCTCTATTATTCTGTAATTTATACCCCATATCGTCTTTGTGGCGGGATGTAGAGCATTCCTTTGCGTCTTTAGTCACATAAGGATCAAAACAAATGCATGATATTGTTGATACTGCTGTTGCCGCAGGTTCCTTCAAGACCCTGGTTGCTGCCGTCACCGCTGCCGAGCTCGTCGAAACCTTGAAAGGTACGGGGCCGTTCACGGTTTTTGCGCCATCAGATGACGCCTTCGCAAAGCTGCCAGCCGGCACCGTTGAAGATCTCGTCAAGCCAGAGAACAAGGCCAAGCTGGCTGCCATTCTCACGCTCCATGTCATGGCCGGCAAGGTGATGGCCAAGGACGTTGCTGACAAGAAGTTGAGCCCGAAATCGGTTCAGGGTGAAGAGCTGCATGTCGACGGGCATGGTGGCGTCAAGGTCAACGGCGCGACCGTTACCACGGCAGACATCGAGTGCACGAACGGCGTCATCCACGTGATTGATACGGTTCTGTTGCCGAAGAGCTGAACTACCCACACGGACGGCGGAAAGGGATCAGGCTTCGCAGCCTGGTCCCTTTTCTGTGTTTTCAGGGTGCACGTCCGGCCTTTGCAAAACGGGTCTTGAGCCGATCTGCTACCTGCTCTGGCACGAATGATGAGACATCGCCGCCCATCGCCGCAATCTGGCGCACAAGGGTAGCAGTCACAGGGCGCACGCGGGGCGACGCTGGCAGGAACACGGTCAGCACATCAGGTGACATCACGCCGTTCATGCCAGCCATCTGCATCTCGTAGTCAAGGTCCGTGCCATCGCGCA
>JBOFFB010000396.1:0-4675 GCA_051648385.1 Allobosea sp. | reverse complement strand
ATTCAACCATCCGGCAATGGCTTTCTTCGATAGCTCTTTGCCGACGATCATGGCGCGCTACAATCGGCCCGAGGCTGGCGTGGTCTATGCGGTGGCGACGACGCGAAATTGCTTCGTGCCGATCCACAGCGCCGAGTTGTCACAACCACAGCGCCCCGCTGATCTCGAATTCAACCACGCGCAGTCGCGCCACCGCCGCATCTATGATGACCGCTGGACGTTGCGGGCAGCGGCTTTCTCGCCGCACCCCGTCGTGCAGGCATTTCGGCGCGATGTTCCCGATGGCGCTGACATGCTCGTGCGCGAGGTATCCGCGCCGATCATTGTGAGCAATCGACACTGGGGCGCGGCGCAGATTGCCTACCTGATGACGGATGAGCACATGGTGCCGGCAGGCATCCCAAACGAAAATCGGCCCCGCACAAGCGAGGCCGATGATGAGCTTTGCAGTTAGGAAACCGTTCAGACCAGCGGCGGGATGCGGAGCACCCAGCCCGGCATGATCAGATCAGGGTTCTTCACCGGCGGCGAATTCGCTTCCACGATCTCGGTATATTTCGGGCCCTTGCCCTTGCCGTAGTGGTTCTCGGCGATCTTCCACAGCGTGTCGCCCTTCTGCACGGTGTACATCACCGACGCAGGCACCTCACTGTTGATCAGAAGATTGCTCTCGACCTGCGCCACACCCACCGTGTTACCAAGGGCAAGGATGATGCGCTCGGCTTCTTCGGTCGACATCACCGGCCCGTTGACGCTCACCTTGTCGCCATCAACACTGACCTTAACGTCGGCTGGCAGTCCGTGGTTGGCAAGTTCCTTCTGCAAAGTTTCGGCTGTCGCCGCTTTTGCAGGACTGGCACCAAAAATCTTCGCGCCCGCTTCCTTGATGAATTTGAACAGTCCCATGTGCTTCTTCCCTTTGTTCTGGTTGGCGCAATCAAGCACGGGGCCAGCGCTTCGATCAAGCCGCGATTGCTGAAGCGGACGATAAATCGGAACAGATCTCTCACGGGCGGATGACGCAGTCGTGAACAACACAAGGTGTTTCGCATTTGGACGCAACACAATTACGCCCAACTTCCGGGTTCAGTTCTTCTACGTAACAAGTGCATACATCTGCTGATGCCGTCGGTTTTCCAAGTGCCGTTAGCTTTCCAACCCAAATTTGAAGATTGTCGAACCAAAGGGCTTCAAGAATGATCAGCTTGCTCGAAACACTGCGCGAACACTTCACGCTATATCTGGCGGCAGGCGTCATGTTTTCCGCTGCAAGTGTCTGGGCTGCCGTGAAAGCCGTTCGCAGTGACGATCAACCCAAGTAATTGAGCAAAATTGCGCATCGCCAGCAACGTCGTCATACGAATGGTATCACGGCGGGCATTTTGGGGCTACACAAGCGTCTGCGACACCCCTAGATGACCTCTGACACATGATGTGTAGAGGAACTTCCCATGCCGCTTTCACTCGCCGCCGCACAGACGATCCTGACAGCTGCCCTCGCCGAAGGCCGTGCAAAGGGCATGAACGCCCTCGCGATCTGCATCGTTGATGATCGCGGTGCAACCAAGCTGTCCGCCGCCGAGGATGGCACCAGCCTGAAGCGCGGCGACATTGCGCGCGGCAAGGCCATGGGTGCGATCAGTCTTGGGCTGGGGTCTCGCGGCATTGCCCGCATGGCCAATGAACGTCCGCATTTCATATCGGCGGCTACCCACGCTTTCGGCGGTGCACTGATCCCGGTTGCCGGCGGCGTACTCATCCGCGATGCCGACAATGCCGTGATCGGTGCGATCGGGGTTTCGGGCGACACGTCCGACAATGACGAAATTGCAGCGCTCGCTGGCATCACGGCCGCCGGGCTCAAGGGTGATCCGGGAGCCTGATCGCCTACATCACGGCACCATCGAGATCGTGGCCGGGGGCTCTTCCTCCGGCCCGAGCATCTTGTCTCGCAACTCCGCTATGGCACCGTCCAGCGGTTTGAAGCTGAACCGGACGATGCTCTTGCCGGCATCGACCTGCACAGCCCTGAACAAGACGTTGGCTTTCTGTATATCTGCCTCCTCGTCGTTGACAGTCACCGTCCACCACCGATGCCAGACATCGTTGAGCACCAGATAACCAGCACTTGGGCTGTCAACTTCGACAACGACTTCGGTGTTGGCATAACTGACCAACTTCACGTGAGCTTCGGGAACAGGATCGGCAGCCGCTTGCAACACCGCGTCATCCGCAAGCCTTTCGAGCAAAAGCGTCGTGCGCGGATCAAAGTCAGTCGGAAGACCATCCTCGATCAGGGCTGCGAAGTCAGCGATCCGGACATTCCGTACAAAAAAAGCACGCGGCATGGCGCGCCTGTTTTCATAGATGTATGCGTCCAAAGTCCGTGCCACCAAAACGAGATCGCCCTGTTTCAGCTTGCGATCGACCTGCTCGACCGGCACCGACGACACCACGTAGCGCAAACCGAGCATGTCTGCGAAAGCTGAACGGAACGAAGGGAACATGGGCGTGAACTTGCGGTCCTGGGCTCCGCCCATGTGGTCACGCGCGCCGGTTGCTTCCGTGAAATCATCGAGATGGAGCGGATTGTACCCGAAGGCTGTGTCGAAGCCATGGATCATGCCAATGTTCGGCCAGTGAAAGTCCATTCCGAGCAATTCGACACGGTCCCTGCGCGCTGGTTCGCGCTGACTGCGGGCGAGTAACGCCTTGAGATATGAAACGGTGTGGTTATCTGTGTCGGCCTGCATCACCGCATATTGTGCTGGCGGCAAGGCGGTCGATTCGTTCGGGCCGTTGTTGATCCTGAGGTCGGCAGCCAGAAAAACACCGAGCACGGCGCATGCCACGGTCGGCAGCCGCAGCGCCGAGCGTTTCAGGAGCCATAGCAGCACAAGCGCCGCTCCGAGCCACAGCGCAGACGAAGCGATGGCAAAGGCCGCAGCCCGCAATTGTCCGTGCCCATGCCCGACCAAGCCCGCCATGGCCAACATGACCAGCGCGAAACACCCGGCTGAGGCCAGCCCGGATACCAGTTCCCGGCGATTGGCCCTCGACAACAGATGGTCGAGTGCGAAGCCTGACGCCAGCGCCGTCAAGGCGCCGATCATAAATGTCGCATCCGCCGGACGCCGGAACAGGTCGGCACCAGGCAACCATCCGAACACCAGCGGAAACAGGGGCGTGTAAGCCCCGACCGCGTAAATCATCATGGCCACAAGCGCAGCCAGCACGAACCGTGCTTCGCCGGTCGGACGCCCTCGGCATGCGACCAACCAGGCGATGATCGCGAGCGGTGGCAGCGCACCGACATAGACCTGACCCATGTTCTGCGACAACGTCAGATTGCCAGGCGACCAAGCCCAACTCGACGGACCCCAGTATTCGACGGCCGCGTCTTTTGCGCCGAACAGATCGCCGACAAACAGTGTCAGAAGCGAAGCGGGGTGCAGCGAACCACGTCCAGCTTCGATGATGTCGATCTCGGCCCGGTTGGACACGGCAGAGAACAGCATGGTCATCAACAGCGGTATCGAAATGATCGCGAGCCCGACGATCAGTCCCGCACCCAATGCTGGCCACAGCCGCGCCAAGGCCACCAACGGCTTGCCGTCGCGAGCCGTGAACCAGATCGCATAGGCACCGAGAGCGTAAACGCCGAGATACGCGACCTGATCCGGCGTCACCACCATCAGGCCTGCCGCAGCACCTGCAGCCAGACCGCTGCGCCATGAACCACGGTTGAGCGCACGCGCCAGCAGCCAGAACGCCACAGCGAAACACGCGAGGCTCTGCACTTGCCCAACATGCTGCAGGCGCCACGAGGACGACGCACCAAAAGCGAAGACCAGCGCGGCCACCACCTGTGCCGCCGGATGCCAGCCACGCTCGCGCCCGAATTGCGCGAAGGCCAACCCGCCCAGAAGCAGCAGGCCCAGCACATAGGTGTCCATGGCCCGGAAGCTGGGCGCCTTGTCGAACAAGGCGAGCAAGAACGCCGGCGAGAAGATCAGGGATTGCGGGTCGGCGATCTGCGGCGAGCCGCCGAAAATGTTCGGCGTCCAGAACGGCGAATCACCCCGGTGTAGCGCATTGGCGAGGAACTGGATCTGCGCCTGGAAATGCGCCTTGGCATCGTAGGGGATGGTTACGTCGCCACTCAGCCATGGCAAGGCGATCCAGGCCCAGAGCAGGGCGACGAAGCCAAAAATCAGGAGGCCGCGCACCCGAAGGCTGCGGCATGCGGCAGGTTCTGACACGGAAAGCTGTTCCCCCAGCAAAAAGAGCATTCAGCTCTTCTGGCCAAACGTGTAACGTGGCGCTGCTGAATGCAAACTGAACCGGCTCAACACCATGCACAAGCTTTTGCTGTCCTTTGCGATCCTGATCGTGAGCATCACGGGGGGAGCGGTATCCGCCCAACAACTGCGCATAGCCCCTGGCGCGAACGCAGTGGACATTCCCGGCACCGCACCCGATGGCGGCACCATGACGGTTTGGACCTACCACCCGGCCGGTCTGGAGCAGACAGACCGCATCGTCTTCGTGATGCATGGCGTGCTGCGCAATGCCGATGTCTACCGCGACAACTGGATCAGGCATGCCCAGCAACACCGCTTCTTGCTGGTGGTGCCGGAGATGACGCGCCGCGAGTTTCCGGGCGATGCGGGCT
>JBOFFB010000395.1:0-3843 GCA_051648385.1 Allobosea sp. | reverse complement strand
TCCGACCTCGCCGAACGGGCCTCTGACGCGCTTGGCAACGTGCCGGTTATCCAGAGCTTCACACGCATCGAAACAGAGGTGCGTGGCCTGCATACAACCATCCAGAGCTTGCTTGATGCGCAAATCCCCGTGCTGTCGTGGTGGGCGCTGGCGACCATCGCAACGCGCGCCTCGGCCACGCTCACCGTGCTGTCGATCTTCTCGCTCGGCACGTATCTCTACATGCAGGGCCTGACGACGGTCGGCGAGATCGTCACCTTCACTGCTTTCGCCACCATGCTGATAGGCCGGCTCGAACAGGTCGTCGGCTTCGTCAACTTCATCTTCATGCAGGCCCCGAAGATGCGCGAGTTCTTCGAGGTGATGGATACGCTGCCGCAGGTGCGCGACAAGCCAAATGCCACCGAAGCGACGCGCCTCACCGGCCAGATCAGCTTCAACAATGTCTCGTTCTCCTATGACGGCAGACGCCCTGCTGTGCTCGATGTCTCGTTCGATGTCGCGCCGGGAGAGACCATTGCCATCGTCGGCTCGACCGGGTCGGGCAAGTCAACCACGCTCGGACTGCTGCACCGCGCCTTCGATCCGCAATCGGGCGGGATCAGCGCCGATGGCACCGACTTGCGCGACTATTCGCTTGGCTCGCTTCGCCGCAATATCGGCGTAGTCTTCCAGGAACCGATGCTGTTCGCGCGCACCATTCGCGAGAACCTGCTGGTCGGCAAGCCTGATGCAACCGAAGACGAAATGCGTGACGCCATCGAGCGGGCCCAGGCCACCGAGATCATGGGCCGCCAGAGCGACGGGCTCGACACCATGGTGGGCGAGCGCGGCCGCACGCTGTCCGGCGGCGAGCGCCAGCGCATTTCGATTGCCCGCGCACTGTTGAAAAATCCACCGATCCTCATCCTCGACGAAGCAACTTCGGCGCTGGATGCCACCACCGAGGCCAAGCTGCAGAAGGCGCTCGACGAGGTCATGAAAGGCCGCACCACCTTCGTCATCGCCCACCGCCTCGCCACCATCCGCAATGCCACCCGCATCCTTGTGTTCGAGCAAGGCAAGGTGGTGGAAAGCGGTTCGTTCGAGGAGCTGGTCGCCAAGGGCGGAAGGTTCGCCGCACTGGCCCGCGCGCAGTATCTGGCAGGTCCGGAGGACAAGGACGTGGCCGCACCTGTGCCGGTGAAGAAGGGCAACAAGGCTGCGAAGGTCGAAAAGGTGGTGGCTGGCGGGTTGGCGGCGAAACTTGGCGGTGGGTGAGGGCGCGGCCTGTTCAGGTTCGTGTGTGCCTGAATTCGACCCAAGTGACCCCCCGCGTGCTGCGGCACATCCTCACTCGACAATGATCTTGTAGCGCTGGCCGGGCTTTATGGCTGAGCCGCGGTCGAGGCCGTTCAGGATCAGGAACTGTTCGAGCGCCTTGTCATCCGACGCCATCTGGCTGGCGAGGCTCTGCGCGGTATCATTACCAGACGCCGCCACGACGCGGACACGCAGGGGTTTGATGCGCGCGACATCGGCAGGTGACAATTGCTGGAAGCTGGTAACCACGGCGCGGAAGTTGCGGTCGAGGTCAGCTTCGGCCCCTTTGGCGGCAAAGATGAACCTGTAGGTACGCTGATTTGACTGGATGGCTGCAAGCCGGAAGTTCCAGTCGGTGCCTTTGCCCGAGGCCAGCGCGCCGCGCATGCCATTGATGGTGAGCTGTTCCACCGGGCCTGGCGTCACGCCGTCGATCCAGCCCGTGCCGACATAGCCTTCGAGTGTCTGGCTGGCCTCAAGCTGGACCGAGTCGAACCGCATTGCCCTTGCGCCATTGCCACCGACGCCGAGCACGGCATCTGGCGTACTCTCCAGGCTAAGACCTTCAGGAGCTGTGAAGCTGAGACCCAGAGACGGGTTGATGTAGCGGCGACCACGGACAGTTCCATCACGCGGATCGTCACCGAACGACATGCCTTCGAGCGCACTCATCCAGGTCTCCCGATCACTCACGCCAAGACCAGGCGCAGCGATCTGACGCGCCGTTGCAAGTGTCAGCTGGATACGCTCGATGGTTGACGGATGCGACGACAGGATGTCGAGACCCCGGCTGCCGGGCCTGTCACCTGTCAGCATGGCGCGGTGGTTCGTGGTGCGCCCGAGCGATGCGAGAAAGCGGGAAGCCCCGTAAGGATCATATCCGGCGGCCGCAATTGCCTTGACCGCGATCAGATCGGCTTCCAGTTCCTGATTGCGCGAGAAACTGGCAATCGTGACCTTTGAGCGAGCCTGAACGGCTGCGCCACCAGCCGGATCTTCAAGCACCTGCGCGACGACACGCTGCACCAGTTCGGAACGCTGCTGCAATTCGGCACGCTCAACCGCGTGCCGGGCCTGCACATGAGCGATTTCGTGCGCCACGACCGAAGCGATCTCGGCCTGGTCATTGGCCAGCGCAAGCAAGCCACGCGTCAGGTAAAGGCGCCCATTCGGCAAGGCAAAGGCGTTCACGACAGGAGAATTGAGCAAAGTCAATTCGTAGCGACTGTTGGCCTGGCCGGATGTCGCAGCCAATTTTGACACGACCTGTTCGACCATGCGCCGGGCAGCGGGCGCGCTGTATTCGCCACCAAACGCCACCATCAGCCGTTGGTGCTCGCGCTGCGCTGCGCTGTCGAGCGCGTTTGGCGACCGTGAGACATCAGTTGGCCGCCTTGGAGGCTCCGGCGGCAAGAAAACCGGCCTTTCCCCGGCACATGCCGCGAGCAGAACCGCCAGCAAGGCAGATGATACGGCGCGCGAAAGGCTTCTGCCAAGCGCAGGCTTCATCCGATATCTCGCAACGATTGTTTCACGCACAGGTCTCATCCGGGCCCGTCAGTTCAGGAACTCGATGGCAGATGCGTCACCGAGCAGGAGCTTAGCAGGCCTGCCCTCCATGACGACACCGCGCACGCGCACGATTTTGCCCTTCAAGCCGTCCCGGGTCCAGCCCTGCCCTTCAAGCAAGCGCCATGTCGACACGCCAAGCTCAGCGCTCGCGCCAACTCCGCGCGCACCGAAGTTGAGGTAAGTTGTCCTGCGTGTCTGGCCGACATGGTTGATCCGTCCTGACATGACCGCGACCTGTCCTGCACGGGCAGCCACATCCGCGCCGTTGGCGGCATCAAGCGCATTGTGCTGCATCTGCGTCCACCGCCCCACATTTGCCCGCCGTGCGGCATCCTCTGCTTGAAGATACACAATACGGCAGTTTGGCGGCAATTCCGCGGCCCACGTGATCGCAAACCCGTTTCTGACGAGATGAAGCGCCAGACTGGCATCGGGTTTGCCCCCGGCAAGGTTCAGGCTGACGCGCTGACGCCCCCAACGGTCGGGTCGCTCCGGTCCTGTCCATACTTCGCCGCGCTCGCGCCAGGGCCGCGTGAGTTCTTCAAATCGAGCCGCGACCGGATCGGGTTGCCCCGGCTCCGGCCGAAGCATGCGGATGCCGGCAAGACGGCCAAGACTGTTGTCGGACAGGAGCAGATCACCATGTTCCGTCAATCTGAGGAGATGCCCGGCGCCCGGTTTCGCGCCCTCGATCTCGCAGGCAACGAGCGGTGCGAGCGCTGCAGATGCAGCAAGCCAGACAGGACAGGCAGTCCAGCGCAGCCATGAACGCCAACGTCTCATTAGATCATCCCGCATTGATATGGAAACCATCTCAGTGCGGAAAGATGATCGATCACAATGATGTAGAGCATTGCGCACTCACAAAACCGGTACCCACTTTTGTGCGCAAAGCTCTAGCGCCCGGTGATGAGCGAATGCAGGAAGCGCAGACAGACCAGCATCAGAAAGATGCCGAAGGCGATTTCC